>JAYSYV010000826.1:0-1378 GCA_043727245.1 Chloroflexota bacterium
AGGTAAGCGTCGGTCATATCGTTGGCAAAGGCAAACTGCAAAACGGCCATGCCGGGGAAATCCAGCTCTTTGAGCAAAGTGCGTACAGCCGGAGTAATCAGGCCGAGGTCTTCCGCGATAACCGGTTTCTCGCCAAGCTGTTGGAAAACTTCTTCAAAGAAAGCCCGGCCCGGCCCTTTGACCCAGCGGCCATTGATGGCCGTTTCTTCGGTGGCAGGCACTTCCCAGTAGGACTCGAAACCCCGAAAGTGGTCCAGCCGCACAATATCGGTCTGGCGGAAAGCGGCCCGGAAGCGTTCGACCCACCAGGCATACTTTGTCAGGGCCAACCTGTCCCAACGGTAGAGCGGATTGCCCCAGCGCTGCCCGGTCGGGCTGAAATAGTCCGGCGGCACGCCCGCGATAACGGTAGGTTGGCCGGTTTCGTCCAGGTAGAAAAGTTCCGGGTTAGCCCAGACATCGGCGCTGTCATAGGCCACGAAAATAGGAATATCGCCAATTATCTTAATGCCGCGCTCGTTGGCATATTCTTTCAGGCCACCCCATTGCAGCGAGAAAATAAATTGCAGGTATTTTTGAAAGGCCACCGGCCCGGCCAACTTCTCGCGCCATTCGATTAAAGCATCATTTTGATGTTGGGCCAGCCCTGGCTCCCACTCGGCCCAGACAGCACCGTTATGATGGCTTTTAGCAGCCATAAAGAGGGCAAAATCGTCCAACCAGGCCGCGTTTTCACTTTCAAATTGGGCAACCACCGCCCGGATTTCCGGCCCGGCTTTTTCTTCAAAGTGTTCGTAAGAGCGGGCCAGAAGTTGCATTTTCCACTCAATTACCGGGCCAAATTCAACCGTCTGGTTCGAGAACTCAGGGATATTTTCTAAATCGTGGGGTTCTAGCAAACCCTGCCCCAGCAGAATATCCGGGCTTATCAAAAGCGGGTTGCCCGCAAAAGCCGAAAAAGCGGCGTAAGGCGAGTCGCCAAAGCCGGTGGGTGTCAGAGGTAGAATTTGCCACAGAGTTTGAGCAGTTTGTTGGAGAAAATCTACAAAACGGTAGGCTTCTCCGCCCAGGTCGCCGATGCCGTAAGGGCCGGGAAAACTGGTCGGATGCACTAAAAGTCCGCTGGCACGTTCAAATTTCAAGGTTTATTTACCTCCCACGTGAAAACTTGACCTTTATAAAGTCAGGAGGGACTCCCTCTATGGTAGTCTCTCCTGATTTAAGATTCTTTTACTTGACTCTGGCAAAATCTAGGCCAACCGCCTGATTTACTAATTGAGCTTGCTTGCCCCAACTGGCTTGGCATCTTCGTTCTGGCCGGAGTTGGGGTCAGGCGTGTAATCCTGAAAAAGCTTGCCCCAGGAAGTAGTTTTCAGCC
>JAYSYV010000827.1:0-4512 GCA_043727245.1 Chloroflexota bacterium
ACCAGGAAATAATTGACTCCGGCGGTTCAATCAGAATAGTTGCTTTTTTCCAGATTTCAAACCAGTTTTGTTGCTCGGCATCTTTTTCGTCCCACCGGTCGTACTGCCAGACTGAGATTACCGCATCCTGTTCCAGGACATCGAGGGTTTTTTCCAGACGTTCCCTGATCCGGTCCGGCCGGTCCTTATAATCATCCGTTCCAACGGCCTCCAGGAGGGTGCTAACCCGGTAGGGACGCATATAGTCGCTACGCCGGGCCTGCACCCGCCACTGCCAGCTTAAATAACGGGCCAGTCTTTTTTCCCATTTCTGCCGGTAAGGATCATACTGAATGGCCTGGGCCGAAAGAATAGCTGTCTGGCGGCCCGGCCCAAACAGGTAGGAACCAAACAGGACGCCAGGCTGAAACCTGAAACTATGCACATCCATAAAGCCATCTATTCTTAGCTGTCCTACTCGGTCAGAGATTATAAATGCCCGGCTTTGCACGTCTTTTTTTATAGTCTTTCGCTTTCGCCCCCCGTCCTTATCACCCTCATAGATTTCCATCTGACCGACATTTAACCAGAGGTTCTGGATGTGGGTGAGCGCTCTTAGGAGTGAGGTCCGGGCTTTTTTAGGGTAACTGCCTTCTTTACCATCACTCCTGATTTGTTTTTTAATACCCCTGAGAGAAGCCAGTTTGTCTACATCGGCATAGGCCCAGTCTTTAGGAGACGTTACCTGTTCAAGCCAGATATGGCACAGCACGTCCAGCACATCTGCATCCAGGTCTGACAGCTCTTCGCGCTGCTGCCACATTTTAGTTACGAATTCCTCAACCTTTTCCTGGGGTAAGAGCATTTGATCAAGGTCGTCCATGGAGATTGGGCGGAGCTGGATTTCACCGCTGGCGTTACCTTTTTGAAATGGATAGGTGGGGAACAGAGTGCCTTCCACCTGTTGAAAGGTATTTTTGCTGACTGCTTCACGTGCAACTTGATAAATTAAAGACGCCATAGTGTGCAAATTAACAGTTTCAGACTTTTCTTGCCGGTCTTGTGTTTCTTTTTCGATTAACTCCTCGAAACCTTCTACTTCCTCAATTGCCTGTTGAAAGCCCTCAAGGTTGTTGGGCATATTCTTTTCTATCTGGCTATCAGTAAGTTTAGCCTGTTTACCGCCGATCCACATCACCAGCTCGAAGAAGTACAAGAGGTCATCAATATATTTATCGTTCTGAGGTTCTTTCATCAGAATCAGGGCATCCTGATAATATTCGATCACCAGGTCTCTAATTGACAGGTCGTTTACTATGTTTTTTGGCAGGTTTGTGCCGATTATATCTCGGATTTTTTGGATGCCCTCGAGCAGTCCGGTTCGAGTATCAAAACTGAGCATCACAATATCCGAGGCGCGTTTGAGTCGGGCTTTATCCTGGTTGCGAGGTCGGCCGGGTTTCTTATTATTGATTGGTGATGCCATCTGAGAAAGCTCTCCGTGAACTTATTCCAAATATTTTAAGTGGCGGTTATTTTGCGAACTAAGACAGACTCTAACAAACCCGGCCCCATAATGCAATCTTTTTAGTAGGTGTTAAAATTGCAATAAATTGTTTTCGCGAAAACAATTTATTTATCCACATTCCTTATTTATGTAAAGTCATTTGTTGATAACTTGGCAAATATTCGATATTGACAATTTGAGCGATTTTATGTTATTATCTCTACATATCGTTTAATTCATTAAAATGTGTCAGGAGTAAACATGGCTAATACCGGCAAATTGCTCAAAACGGCTGAAGCGGCCCAGCGCCTGGGTGTAGACACTGGCACGGTAGCCAGATATATCCGCGAAGGCATGCTGACTGCCTCGGCTACTGTAGGCGGGCATTACCGGGTCAGTGAAGCCGATCTGGAGGCTTTCATTGCCAGCAGCCAGCGGTCCAAAGAAGAGGGGGCTATCGTTATAGCTTTTGCCAACCAGAAGGGCGGGGTAGGTAAAACTACTGCTACGGCCAATCTGGGAGTAATACTCAAGCAGATGGGCCTACGAGTTCTACTGGTTGATCTTGACCCGCAGGGGCATCTAACCTTTACTCTGGGCCATGATCCTGAAACTCTGGGTGTTACCATTTATGACGCTATGATCGGGGAGCGAGACTTCGATATAAGCCAGGTTATTTTAAAAACCTCTTTTGGCCCTGACCTTGCTCCCAATAACATTATAGCCAGTAATGCCGACCGGGAACTTAGCAGCAAGCCAACCTGGGGTACCCGGCTTTCGACTGTCCTTAAACGTATCCGGCATAATTACGACTATATTCTGCTTGACTCTGGCCCCAGCCTTAATGGCCTGACAGTTAATGCCCTTTATGCCGCGGATTATGTAGTTATACCGACGCAACTGGAAATGCTTTCGGTCAAAGGTATGCAACTACTTTTAGAACGTATTGATGAAGCTCGTGCCGAAGGCAATCCCCGGCTTCAAATCGCTGGGGCGGCCGCCCTTATGGTTCAAATGACCAATGCATCTCGGGCCATGAATGAAGCGCTTCGGCAGGCCCTGGGTCAGCGCGGTATCCGGGCCTTTAACACGGTTATCAAACGCAGCGTCCAGTTTGCCGAAGCCGCCAACCAGCGCACTGTAATGGCCGTTCTTAATCCTCGCAGCGACCAGACCGAGTCTTACCGGCGTTTACTTGCCGAGATCTTAAGGGTAGTAGGAGGCCCCGGCCTGGACCGCATTGAAATGTTAGAAACCGGCCCTGCTTCAAACACCAGCCCCAATAGCCATGGTGATGAAGAAATATCCGAAACCGCAAAAGAGGGATTAGCTCTTTCTTCAGAAAAAGGGTTAGTAGCCAGAGCTTCTACCGCCAGCCGGAAACGCGGACCAGTTACCGCTACTTCTCCTATCAGCAAGTCCAGGGAGTAAAGCTTTGGCAAGAAAACAAAAACCTCTTAATCTCGACTTTCTTAGCGGTGGAAAAGAACCTACCACTCCGGTGCAACCGGCAACACGCTCAATACTTTCTAATATTTTAGCTTTACATAAAGATGACACTGAGCAGGCTATCCTGGTAGGGATAGAGCGGTTGCATGATAATCCCTACCAGCCTCGCTTGAAAGCTGACGATACAAATTTGAAAGAATTAGCACAGGTAATCAAGTCTCAGGGCTTTCAGGGAGTGCTGGTAGCCCGGCCTCATCCTGATATGAGTGAGCATTATCAGATTACTGCCGGTCACCGCCGCCGCGAAGCGTCCAAACAGGCCGGGTTAAGTATGCTGCCGGTTGTAGTAAAAGAGCTATCAGATGAAGAGATGGCCGGGCTGGCGATAACTGAAAATATCCAGCGCGAAGACCTTACGCCTTTAGAGGAAGGCCGGATATTCCTTTTAATGGCGGAAGAGATGGATTATACCCACGAACAAATTGCCCGGGAAATCGGTAAAAACCGAGGATACGTCGAAAACAGGCTGCGGGTAGCCCGTGCTCCTGAAGACATCCAGGCCCTGGTATCCCAAAAACCAGATAGCCTCAGGGCCGTTTCGAACCTGATAAAAGTAAGTGACCCCAGGCGGCGTCAGGAAGCAATAGAGCTACTTAAATCAGGTAAATTAACTGCCGATGATCTTACAACTTATCTTGCCGATCCGGCCCCAGTTCCCGAACAAGAGCTAAACTTGCCAGGTAATTTCTCCCAGGCTGAAAAAGCTGGACCTGGTCCTGGTATGACAATTCTATCCGGTAAGAAAACTTCAGCGAGAGCTGTCGGGAGGTTATCCAGTTCGTCTAAAACAGGGGATATACCACAAACCCTTGAGCGAGTAGGAGCGAGCAAGCTGGCGACTGTACTACGCACCTTGCAGCAATTTCAGGGTAATGTTGTTCAGCGTCATAGCATGAGCGATTTAGAACGGGAGCGACTAAGTGAAATAGAGGCTCTGGTTAAGGAACTCATTAGTACTTATTCCGGGGCACTTTCCAGGGAATAAAAGATAATAGCCGTAATAATTTTGGTTGAATTGTTTTCGCGAAAACAAAATGTGATTTCTAAATGATGGTGAAGTTTCTCTTAAAAGATCTATTTATTACACCTTCAGAAGCTCATCTTATTATTAGGAAAAACAAAGTGATCGAGGATGTTACGCACTAGTGTCAATCGAAGAACGGTATTCTAACTTCATTTCTACATTGCATTACTCGGTTGACTACAATAATTTAAGATTGTCTTTTGGCCGGATTTCAAGAATTACTGGTTAAGGTTACATGAGGCCAACTGTTGACAATCTGTCAACAGTTGATTTCTTACCACTATAAGGGAGAGGTACAATGTCAGAGGAAAATAAAGATCAGTCGCTAGCTTTATTTCAAAATAAAATGATCCGGCAGGTCTGGCATAAAAACGAGTGGTATTTCTCTGTAGTTGACATAATAGAAATCCTGGCGGACTCTAAAAATTCACGAACGGCCACTTTCTACTGGAGTACGCTTAAAAAGCGCCTGGGAGTTGAAGGTTTTGATGAA
>JAYSYV010000828.1:0-4504 GCA_043727245.1 Chloroflexota bacterium
TTGTTGGCGCTAGCCGGGATACCAAGCCGGGGCAGGTCGCTCGCCAGTTCATCCAGTGAAGCCACCGACCAGACCTCTTTGAGTTGGCCCGTAATTTCGTTCAGGGGCGCGACAAGCACCCAGGCCGCCCCTGCCACGAAGCGTTCGGCTGAGAAGGTCAATTCTTCTTTTGTTTCAAAAAACAGGGCTGGCGTGTTCATATTCCGCAGCATAAGCAAGTTAGGCCCGGCATGAAGCTTTACCTCAACCGGATTTTCGCTGTAATCGTGCCGGTCGTTGTAACCAAATACCTCACCGTTTACCCGCAAACCCAACGCTTCATAGTTGGGGAAATTACGTATCCGAACGGTCGTTTCGACTGCCACGCTGATTTCAGTAAAAAGAATCGTACCGCGTTCGCCAGGGGGAGCGCTTCGGAGGCCGGTCCGCATGATGCCCGCTTCAAAACGCACGTCCAGGTTCCAAAAATAACCCTGGGCAATCCGGGCTAACTCCACCGCTTTAACCTCGGTCGGGGCCACCGGGTCTTCCGATAGAAAGGGGATAGTCCGGGGTGAAAGGGTCGTCCAGGGTTCCACGCCCACCGGCCCGATTTCGGTAGCGTTGCGCCAGCTTGCATCCTCAAACCCGGCAGCATTCCAACCGGCTAATTCCTGGCGAGAGTCGTACTGTTCCTCGAAATCAAGCTGAATACAAATGCGCGGAGCCAGGTTATTAAAGGTTGTGGCCGGAGTAGTGCGCCACTGGCTGTCCGAAGAAATATACTGAACTTTACCGCCAGCATCCTCCAGAATCAGTTCGCACAACAGACCAGCCTGTCCCCTGATATAGCCCATAGTATGGTCGTTCAGGTTGTTGACCAGTACGCCGATTACATTTTCGTCACCAGCCTGTAAATCCGGGGTAACATCATAACTATCGTAACTGTAAGCGAACGGAAAACCACGAGCCGGGCCTCGCCCCACGAACTTTCCATTAAGGTTAAGCTCATAGTGTGAGTCGGCAGTTATGAGCAGGGTGGCCCGGCTCAACCCGGCTGACACCTCAAAACTTCGCCGGAAATAGCGCCAGTTGTTGCGCTCGGACAGGTCATCGCTACCCCAGACCCACCGCGCCCCGGCTGAGAATTGAGCATCCTTCGGTTGTAGTACAGCTTCCTGTCCGGTACTTGAAACTTGAGCAGTAGTCATTATCTTTTTATCCTGTTCGTTGTTAGAATCAGGCCGACTAAAATGGCCGTAATAGGCCAATTAGATGGACATCGTTTGCAAACCGTACTTTATTAAGGAACTATTTTTTCACCCAGCGCCCTTAGGATGGTTGCCGCCCAAACAAAATTGTAGGCAATCAAATCATTATCTTCTTCTAATGTTTTAATTAATTCATTCCAATTATCAGTGAGTTGCCCAAGGGTAAGTTCAGTTGGTTTATTATAGGGATTATATACCTGATTTTCAGAAATGTACCAATAAAAGTCCTTAGTTAATTCAATATCATTCACTCCATTTTTTTTAAGATGAGCAAATAATTTGTCGAGAATTCTATTTAATTCATCCAAATTAATAGACATATCGTTCATCAGCTTTTTATGATCCATTTTAAAAGCTTGACTGTACAATACTTCCGGCCCAAGCAAGTCGAACTACTCCTAATCAAAGTGGTTCCTGACGTAAGTTATAAATGCCAGGATACCGAGAGTCAGGTTTAGATGCCAGTCCCGGAACACCAGGCGAAAATTGACTTTTTTTGACCTCGCCAGGGAAGTTCGAGCCATCAGAGCATTAGACTTCAACATCTATAGCCCTCCTGTAAAGTGCGGTCAGAATAAATACACTAAATACCAGGGTAATAAGCATCAAGACCGTACCAACCGCCGAGGCATAGCCGTATTTCCCGTAGGTAAAGGCTTGTTGGTACGGATAAAGCCCCGGAGATTGAGTTGCATTCACCGGGCCGCCGCCGCCTGTCATAATAAACATCGGGGCGAATTCTTGCAAACCGGCGTTGATACTAAGAATTGCCACGAAGGCCAGGGGCCGCGCACGGCCGGTAAATCAATCGAGGATACCCGGCGAAAGCGACTGCACCCGTCCAGCAAAGCGGCGCTGTTAATTTCCTGAGGCAGATTTTCAAGCCCGGCCAGAATTACCAGGAAACCGAAGGTTGAAACCAGCTTCCCAACAACATAGGTGGAAATCAATTTTTGCAAACGTTGCATTGAGTGAGCATTGTGTGGATTAGCGTTGCGTTGATGTTTTCAAATCCACGTGTTAGTCGGATTGTCTTTTCGCTAGGATTTTTTTAGTTTCGGTAGATTTCGATTGTTTATTTTATAGCACGACAATTGAATAGAGTCAATAGGTTTTGAATTTGTGAAATAAAACACCTTAAGAGCTATTTTGCTGGAATTAAGATGAGCTCAAAGCAAACTAAAGAATTTAGAGCAACATTAAAACCGGTTCGTAGTGTTTAAAAGTGTTGGTTTTAATCGATAATGGCTATTTCAGACATCGCTGCCGAGTCTGATTTTTCAATGGTGGACGCTTTTGCCGGAAATGGGTGGACTTTCCGCTCTGACTTAATGGTCCTGGCTTTTGGATAAATTTTTCTATTTTGATTGTCCACTAAAAGCTTTTAAATATAACACTTGACATTCGTTATGTTTTGTTTATATATATAAACACACCTAAAACGAAATTAAATGAAACACTTATTAGGAATATACCTATTATGACAACCAAGCGTCCCGACCTTTTCACGCATGAGCGGCGACAGCAAATTATTGCTATCCTGGAAGAACAGCAACGCGCCACTGTGCCCGAGTTAAGTCAACGTTTCGCCGTATCCGAAGTGACAATCCGCAAAGACCTGGCCTGGCTGGCGAACCTTAAACCGATTGTGCGGACTCACGGTGGGGCGATATTGGTTAGCGGCAATACCAGCGAACTGGACTTCGATACTCGCGAACGAATTCAATACCAGGAAAAAGCCCGCATCGGAACCGCCGCCGCAAGCCTGGTCAACGATGGCGAAACTATCGCACTTGACTCCAGCACCAGCGCCCTTTTCCTGGTACGGGCTTTGGGCAATTACAAAGAGTTGACCGTTGTCACCAATAATTTACGCAGCGCCATGGAATTGTGTGGAAGGCCGGGTATCTCGGTGCTTATGTCGGGCGGAATGGTACGCTGGGAAGCCTATTCACTGGTGAGTACGCTGGAAGAAACCATCTTTCAGCACGTTCACATCAAGCGAGCCTTTGTCGGGGCGAAAGGTTTCTCGCTGGCCGAAGGTCTGACCGATGTGAACCGGGACGAGGTGATGCTAAAGCGGACAATGGTCGAAGCGGCCAAAGAGGTGGTGGCGCTGATTGACCATACCAAGTGGGGGAAAATTGCTTTAGCCACTTTCTGCAAAACCGACCGGTTAAAAACAATCATCACCGATGCGGCTACGCCCAAAAATTTGATAGAACAGGTCCGTGATTGCGGGATTGAGGTGTTAGTAGTTTAATTTCGAGGGGAATTAATTAAAAGAGGCGAAAATCAATCCTAAAAGCGGCTACCCGACCGGGGATTATTTTCCTGACGGTGGCCTTTGAGCCGGAATTGATACGGCGAACAGCCCATCACCCGTTTAAAGACCCGGCTAAAATGATAAGGGTCGTCGTAGCCTTCGGCTAAGGCGATAGAGTTAATCGTTCTTTCAGTTTGCAGCAGCAACTGGGCCGCTCGTTCTATTCGTAGCTGCTCGAAATATTGATGGGGGTTACGCCCGGTGATTTTTAGAAAAGTCTGGCGAAAAGTTGTCTGGCTCATTCCGCATTTTGCGGCCAATTCGGCGCTGGAAAGCTGGGTCTGTTTTGATACGGCTAGTTCGGTCAATAGGGCCATTATACGCTGTTCAATTTTACTTTCAGGCGAAAGGCCGCTGTAAGCCGCGTCTTTGGCAATCGTGACCAGGGTGCTGCTCAACACTTCGTTAACCAGCAGTTGAGATGAGAAATCAGCCTGACTCTGGGTCTGGTAGATGCGGACCAGCCGTTCGAGTCTTTCGCGCCCCAGTTCAGGCTGGCGCAGCGGCGTTACCAGCGGAAGGACCAACTGATTGGTGTTGCCGGAGTTTTGCCCCAGAATAAAAGATGGTATAGTTTCCACCGGCTGCCGCCCCACCAACTCATCCAGCATTCTAAAATTCCGATAGGCTTTGATTTCCGGTTGAAAGTGCAGGTCAAAATGAACCGCGATATGCATTCCGGTTGTAATAGACCAGCTATGCACGAAATCGGGCGGAATAAAAACAATCGAACCGGGCGCTACGTCCAGGCTGCCGCCTAAACTTTCCACCCATATCCAGGCGTGTCCTTCGCATTGCAAAACCAGCTCAAAATCGAGCAGAATACGCTTACGCGATACAGGCGAACTTTCCGCCTGTTCGGTCCTGGTGAAATGGGCCAGGCGTAGCCAGGGAGAGAGCGGCCTGGAAGGCAAATTTAGCGCCACTG
>JAYSYV010000829.1:0-4501 GCA_043727245.1 Chloroflexota bacterium
TAACGGTTGGCAATTGCTCGGACAAGCTTGACGGCTCGTTCGCGGTAAACCGGGCTGCTGGGACAATACTGCTGGCGGGAGCCAGGCCATAGCTTGACCCCGGCCCTGGTTACAGGCAAGGTTTCCGGGTAAAGCCTGGCTAACCAGGGCGGTGGCGAGGCAGTCGCGGTCGCCAGGTCCAATTTGATGCCATATTGGTGGAGTAAACCGATTATGTGGTCGAGCCAATCAAAATTGTATTGGTCGGGTCGGGGCTCCAACTTCGACCAGGAGAATATTCCCAGTGAAACCAAATTGATGCCACTTTGCTGCATTAGCTGGACATCTTCTTGCCAGGTTTCCTCCGGCCATTGTTCGGGATTGTAGTCACCACCATAAAAAAAGTGCGGTAATTTTGGCGAGAAAAGTCCTTCTGCCGAATTTTCCTGCACCAGATTTTCCTCAGTTATCATCTGAATACCCTCATTATAAAAACTGTATCTAAAATGCTCAAAAGACCTTACGGTTGTTAATTCTTTGAGAAACAAAATAAAGTTAGAGCAACCCTCATTTTAGCAGCCTGTTGAAGTTAATAAGTAAGTCTATTTCCCTATGGGGAAATAGACTCGGTAATTGGCAAACCGGAAGCTGCATTGAAGCCCACTTTCCGGTTTCTCTAACCTTTGACCGATCCGGCCAGCGCCCCTGAAATGAATTCACGCTGCATAAGCAAAAAGATTAACAATATAGGCAACACCGAAAGGCTGGTGCCGGTCATTATACCGCCATAATCAATAATGCTTGAACCGCGCAAGGCGCTAATCGCAGTTGGAATAGTTTTAACCTGGGCCACCAGGGGCCAGAAGAAACTGTTCCACTGGGTCATAAAAGTAAAAATCGCCAGGGCCGCCAGGGTTGGGCGCATCACAGGAATTACAATCCGCCAGAACATTTCAAATTCCCCGGTGCCATCAATCCGGCCTGCATCCAGTAGTTCATCCGGCAAGGCCCGCATACTCTGGCGCATCAGGAAAATCCCAAAGGGGCTGGCGAGACCCGGCAAGATTACCGCTTGCAGAGTTCCCAACCAGTTGAGGCCAAACGGATTGCCTTCGGGCGTCATCAATTTGAACAGTGGTACATATGTTACCGGAGCGGGTATCATAAGGGTCAACAGGAAGACCCCGAAAATGAGATTGCTACCCTTAAATTTGTATTTGGCAAAGGCGAAACCCGCCAGGGCCGAAACGCTCATACTGGCAACCGTAAAGATTACGGCAATTAGAATCGAGTTATAGATGGCCTGGTCGAAACTGACATCTTTGACTAATTTAGAGATGTTGTCGAACAGGTTGCCGCCCGGCAATAGGTTAGGTGGTGTCCGCAATACTTCGCCGGAAGTGTGAGTCGCCGCGATGAACATGAAATAAAATGGGAACAGCGAAATAATGGACCCGATAGCTAATATCAGGTACTTCACTATATGCCCGGCCCTGGAGCGAAGACTATGTTCACCAATATAAGACTGCGCCCGATTGGCCGGAATGGCGGGGCTAACTTTTTGCTGCTGGCTAATCATGTGCTATACCTCCCTGTCTCCGATGCGTAATTGGATAATAGACAAAACCAGGATAAGCACCAGCAAGCCGTAGGCGATAGTTGAGGCATAGGGAAAGTCTGCTCGTTGGAAGGCCACCCGGTAGAGATAGGCACCGACTGTCAGGGTGGCATCGCTGGGGCCGCCCCGTGTCAGCAAATAACTTTCATCAAAAAGTTGCAGAGTGCCGATAGTCGAAAAAATAGTCGTAAAGAGGATAATCGGCCGCATCAGGGGCAAAGTCAGCCGGAAGAATTGAGTGGTAGGCGAAGCCCCGTCAACTGCAGCTGACTCGTAAATATCTCCTGGAATACCCTGCAAGCCGCTCAGGTAAATCACCATGTTGTAGCCGGTCCAGCGCCAGGTAATCGCCAGGATAATCAAGACCTGGTTCCAGAAAGGGTCCCGCGACCAACTTATCGGACCAATTCCTACCAGGCTCAAAACATAATTTACAAACCCATTGTTGTCCTGGAACAAAATCAAAAAGACGATTGAAACTGCCGCCAATGCAGTAATAGCCGGTAAAAAGTAGACAGCTCGGAAAAAGCCGCGCCAGCGCAGAAATTTTGAATTGAGAAAAACCGCCAGCAGCATCGCCAGGGAAAGCTGAATCGGCACCTGCACAACCAATATCAAAATAGTATTGCCCAGAGCCTGAAAGAACTTTGAGTCACCCAGTAAACGCTGGTAATTAGCCAGGCCGTTAAAAACTAAATCTCCATTATCATTCTGAGTTTGAAAACTCAAAATAAACGAGTAGATGATCGGGTAAACCATAAAAACCAGGAACAAAATTACTGCCGGAGCAATAAAAACGTAGGGAGCTAACTTGCGACTCAAGCGCGGAAGACTAAACCGGGGTTTATTAGCCGTAATAGCTGGAGACCGTGCCATTTGCCTTTCCTCCTATACTGCTCGATTAGGGGTTAAAGAAACATTTCTGGAAAACTGAGGTTGTGAACCAGGCTAACCGTGCCCACAACCTCTGCTCGCCAACCTTTATTTAACTACCAGTTCGCGTCCGGTCTGGTTTTTAAGGTCGTTGGCCGCCTTTTCCAGGGCTTTAGCCGGGTCACCTCCGTTAAGGATTTCAGCCTGAGCGTTTTGGGAAACGGTCTGGGCCTGGGTGTAATCCTTAGTGTAATAGGCCGGTTTAATCAAAGGGGTTTCTTTAGCAAAAATCTGCCAGATCGGTTTGTTGTTGAAAAATGGCTGGGCCTGAGTATAGAAGGCATCGCTATAAGCAGGTAAATAGCTCGGCCACAGACCAAAATTCTTCAACATATTATTCTGGCCTTCACTGGTCGCCAGGTTGTATTCAATCAAAGCGTAGGCAGCGTCCACATTCTTAGAGCTTTTCGGAATAGCCAGGGTCGAACCGCCCAGGTTGGCTGCGCGGCTACCACCCTTTTCAAGAGCAGGCTGCAATATAACGTCCCACTTGCCTTTGCTTTCCGGCGAGCTGTCAATAATAGTGCCGCTCCACCATACACCAAAGAGCTGGCTGGCCGCCTGACTATTCTTCATAGCCCCGACTACACCATCCCAACCAGCGACGTTGGTCAAGAGACCGGCGTCGTTGAGTTTTTTGATGATGGACATGGCTTTGACGGATTCCGGCGAGGTCAGGTTGATTTTACCGTCTTCCGTGAAGTAGAAAGTCCCTTGTTGGTTCAACAGCATCCGGTATAGAGCATCATCTTTGGTAAAATCAATTGCCATAAACTTGACACCGGGGTTCGCGGCCTGCACCTTCTTACCGGCTTCAATCCAATCATCCCAGGTTTCAATTGCGGAAGCGTCTACACTGGCTTTTTGGAACATATCAACCCTGTAAAAAAGGCCGGTCGGACCCGAATCCCACGGAACTGAGAGGATGCGGTTTTTGTTTTTGGACTGGGCCCATTTGGAAGGATCGAAATCTTTTTCGTACTTGCCGGCCTTGTCGGTCAGGTCAACAAAACCGTTCGGGAATTTCCCGGTGTAAACGTCCATGTGGTCGCTTTCGACCTGTACGACATCCGGTAGCCCGGCACCGCCACCGGCCAGGCCGGTAGTCAATTTATCATACACATCGGTCTGGCCGATTTCCGGGAAATTCACCTTGACGCCAGGGTAAAGCTTGCTAAAGCTTGCCATGTTTGATTGCAGAGCTTTACCCGCGACGTTCCAGGCCCAAACCGTGATTTCCGCTTTCAGGTTGGGGTCGCCCTTTATAGCGGAACGGCCAGTACTGGCCGCCGCCGTAGTAGCCGCCCCACCGGATGCGGTAGCCGCCGCCGTAGTAGCCGCCGCGGTGGTCGCACTGGCCGGGGCGGTAGTAGTGGTATTATCACCACAAGCCCCCAGCAATACAACCGCAAACAATGAGAACACGGTGAAGAAGCTGAGTTTGCGCAAAAACTTCATAGGTCTTTCCTCCTCCTCGAGGTCTTCTCTAGTTTCAAGAGAAGTCTAATAAACTTGGTTGCAAAGTTGCAACAGAGGTAAAAGTTAAAAGTCGATTAGCTAATAGTTAGAGGTTGATACCGGGTTAGTTTTAGACCAAACGTAACCCGGTGGTCAGGCTGGTGCCTGACCGGTTGAGCCGCGAATGATAACTTCAATGGGCAAAATTGTTTCGGTATAGGTATCTTTTTCATTGTTAATGAGGGAGAACAATTTACGAGCGGCGGCCTGACCCATCTGGACAGCCGGTTGCCGGATGGTAGTTAAAGGCGGATCAGAAGCCTGAGCCAACTCTACATTGTCGAACCCGAAAATCGAAAGGTCGTCAGGTATTTTTAATCCCAGGTCACGGGCGCTGCGCATAGCCCCAACCGCCATCCGGTCGTTGAAACAAAAGATAGCAGTCGGCCTGGGCGAAAACTGGAGTAATTTTTTGGCCGCCACATAGCCGCTTTCCAGGGTATAATCGCCATA
>JAYSYV010000830.1:0-4500 GCA_043727245.1 Chloroflexota bacterium
CCGGATGTGTGTTTAATACCACCCTCAGTTCTGGACAGGCTGGCTTTTGCCGCCTGTTATTAACTCGGTAAGGTACAAATTGTGTAAAGTCGAGCTTAAAAATTATCATCTTTAATTAATCCAAAATTCACGTTTTGGGTTAAATTTTGCCTTATAATCAAGTATCAATGTAGATTGCTCATAATTAAGTAAACCAGGGTGGAGTGATTTATTGTCGTCTAAACGGTATGACAGGCTGGTCGGCTTGCTGTTACTTGGTCTTTTATTGTCTTCCTTTCTCTCGGTATCGGGTTCACCGGCCCCGGTAGTGGCCGACATCTCTCTTCCTTCTGTGCAGGGAGCGTCCACCCTACCCCCACTTGACATAAAGCAAAATAGTTCTACTCCAACCCAGGTCGCGCCCTTTATTGAGAATGTGGCTACTCCAACTCAGGCTACTCCAACTCAGCCTATTCCTGTTTCTTCCCCCACGGCCCTACCAGCTAAGACCGCCGCCGCAACTGTAGCTACCGGTACACCTATCCCGCCCCAACCCCTGCCGGATGAACCACTGACGCTTATCCGGCTCAGGTCTACTCAAAGCGGCCTAAAGCTGGTAGATCAACTTACTGGCCTGGCCCCGGTCAAAGCCTCTCGGTTGATTCCGGTTGAGTATTTCCCGGCGGCGGACAGCCAAACAGAGCAACTCCTGGCCCTGATTCCGACCGCTGATGCCAGTCTATTTTCCAATTTGACCGGGCTTGAATATACCACCCTGGACCAGGATGCCGATACAGCCCGTTATTTCTGGCTAAAAATCCCGACTGATGCCCCGCCCCAGGGTGAAATCTGGCTGGATAGTGGCTGGAAAGTGCTTGATCAGGCCGGTGGCCGGATATTTTTCAAGGCTGATTTGCCGCTCTACCTGGGCTTTGGCTTCCGGTCCAAGCTGTATATCCATAAAGCTCCCCCACGTATAAATGTTTCAGGTCTGACTCAGGCTTGCCCCTGCCCGGCCCTGGCCGAAGCTACTTTCGCCGGAATGACCCTCGAAACTCCTCCGGCCAGCCCGGTCCTTTCGGTAATAGAGTTAAAAACGCGAGTCGGTTTAATCACAGAAGCCCGACTGCGCCAGGTAGTGGACCAGATAGCCAAAAATGAAGTGCGCGGTAAAGGCATCCTGAATACGCGCTATACCGGGACCGCCGGGTCGCTCTATGCTGCCGAACGGCTTTTTACCTATTTCTTTGCTCTCGGCCTGAAGGTAGAATATGATAGTTTCCTGGAAGGCGGCCTGGGTACGGTCGCCTCCAATGTGATTGCCGACCAGGCAGCCTCCGACCCGGCTCAGGTCGCTAAACCGGTGCTGCTTATTGGGCATTACGATACCCTGGGCGAACGCAACCTCAAGGGAATTAGTAGCAATCCCAGGCTACCGGCTTATGGCGCTAACGATAACGGGGTGGGCCTGGCCGGTATGATGGAAGTGGCCCGCTTGCTTTCGGGGTATCATTTTACCCAACCTATCCGCTATATCGCTTTTGGAGCCGAAGAACAGGGCATGCTGGGCAGCCAGAATTATGTCCACTTTACTATCAAACCGGCTGCCAGCACCGCCGTGATAAATATTGATAGTTTCGGCTACAATCCGGGCGAAGAAGATTGGGTAATCCTGGGCTTCTTCAATCACGGGGCGGGCCTCAAAGATAGCATGGTCAGCTACCGGGAAAAGTATCAGATCGCCCTGCGCCTGGAAATAAAACGAGGCGAACCTTTCTTTCGCAGCGACGACTTTTATTTCGATCAGACGCAGCACGAAGCGGTAGTCCTGACCGATAGCTACAACCTGCAAAGCCCCAACAACCATACCGCCAACGATACCCTGGAAAATGTCAACTTTCGGACCAGCCGCAAAGTTATTCAATTGACCCTGGTGACGGTGGCCGAGCAAGCCGGTATGCCGGGCCAGTAAATTTAAAGAGCCGATTCGTTTGCGGTTCAAGAAATTACCAGATGAGTGAAGAAACTTCTCGCCCGGCCTACGTTTATATAGTCGAGTGCGCCGATGGCACGCTTTATACCGGCTGGGCTTACGACCCCGACGCACGCGCCAAACGCCATAATGCCGGGAAGGGCGCGAAATACACTCGCAGCCGCTTGCCGGTCCGCCTGGTCTACCGGGAAGCGCTGGCCGACCAGACCGCCGCCCGCAAGCGCGAATATGCCCTCAAACAACTGCCCCGCCCGGCCAAATTAGCCCTGATTAAAAGGACAGAAACTATCGAAATTCTGGATGTTTCTTCCTCCGCCTGAAACAGCTCACATTATGATATTTTGTCAGGTGACTCTTTGATCTTCATATTTGGTCTGACTTTTAAAACCCACCTCTTTGTAAAATGATTTTAATGCAAGCTGGCAAAGCGGCCTTGCCAGGGTAATACAGCTCCATAATTAACCCGGTTTGACTAAAGTAAGACCTGTTGGTAGCATAGGCAAGCGAATAAAGTGGACATCCTGGAATCTTAACTAAAATTGAAACGCTCCAATCTTGAATAATTCTTCTTTGAAAAATCTGGCGTTCCCATCCAACCGCCTGGCCCATTTTGCAGCCGGTTTCCTGGCCGCTTTGTTAATAGCCGGATTGCTGGCCGGGTGTAGTGACTCACCTCCAAATTCCAGCCCTCCACCGGGGGTAAGCGGCAGTTCCAGCCTGCCCGCCGCGCCCGCTGGGAACACTCCAAATCTGGCTGCGCCCGGTTACGCCGGGTGGGCCATTGACGCTTACCCCGATATGAGCTACGAGCAAATGCTGACCGCTCTGAAGCGCATGAAAGAGGCCGGGGCGAACGTGGTCTGGATTTCCCATGCCAACCCGGCCACCCCTTACGCTCAGGAACGTGAAGTCGGCCTCAATCCATCGGTCTTTGCCGCTTTTAAAGACCCGACCCAGTACTCCCACCAGGATGCCCTGGCAATTAGCGAGGCCAACAAACGGATGCTCAAAGCCTGCCACGAACTAGGACTCAAAGCGGTCCTCTCGGTTGGCTACCAGACCCAGATGGGTCAGCTATGGAGCGCCCAGCATCCCCAGGACTTGCGCCGCCGGGCTAATGGCAAGCTCTGGCAGGTCATAAATGGTAACGACCCCTACGGTAGTATCTATTCGCCCACTTTCCAGCAGGATTTAAGAAATTACTACGACTGGATTCGATTTGAATTTGTTGACCCCTTTTATGATACGGTTATGATGTTAAACCTGGCCGATGAGCCGCTGGGAGGTGATTATTCAGGCTGGGCCAACCAGGAATTTCAACGGCGCAACGGCTACGGTTTTAACGAAATTGGCAATTCAACCCCCCGCCAGGAGAGTCTAGGCCGCTTTCAGGCCAACGTTATTACCGATTTTATGACCCAGGCGGCTGACTACTGGCAGAAGATTACACCCCGCATCCAGGTAACGATGTCCTTTGATGGCGGGGCCATGCGTGAGGAAAACGGCCTACCGAACCTGGAAAGCCTTTTCGCGAATGCCCCGGTCAATTTTGTCCTGACCTGGGACATGTACCCTCGTGACCGGGGAACGCTGGATTTACCCATAAATGAGGTCGATATTTCCCAGCTTTATATGCTGGTCCGGCGGATTGGCGGGTTTTCGGCCCGGTACAATAAGCCGGTATGGTTCTGGTCGGCGGCTAATTCCTGGGGTCTGGGCCAGACCGCCGCCAATTCCGGCACTATCGCCGATGCCCAGGCCAATTTGCTCTACCTGGCTCTGCTTATGAATCAGACCGGCGGCCACCTGGCCGGGGTGGCTGTCTGGAATTACAACATCAAGTCGCAGGGTCTTTACAATTATTTCTGCTGCGGCACCGAGCGCAAAGCTACCTGGAACGAGGACGAAATGTTTGCGCGGGTAAGCCAGCAATTCGAGCCGGTCCGTGAGATTATGGCCCAACCGCTAAACCAGCCGGATGTGCTTTTCCTGCGGCCACCGGAGTGGCAATACCGCCGGATTGGGGCAATCAGAGCCGACTATTTCGTGCAACTGATGGACTGGGCCAAAATGGACGCGCTGGCCCGCTATAACGTAGCCGGGGTCGAGGCCGGACACTGGCCCCAGGCTATGCCTTCGCAATGGTCGGCTATAAAGACGGTCGCGGCCCTGGCTCCTCCTGAATACTATACTCCGGCAGACCTGGCCGGGTTGCGAGATTTTGCCGGGGCGGGCGGGACAGTGGTTGTTTCGCTGGGTCTGGCTCAGGCTTTAGTGGGAGAAAATATAGCAGTCTGGAACGATGTGCCGGAAGAGCAAGCTTACGGCAAGGGCCGCCTCTTTATCAGTCGGTTACCCGTCTACCAGCTTTTTAATAGCAGCTCGGCGGAGACTTATAGCTCGTTCTGGGAAGCCCTTTTTGGCCGGTCGCTTGGGGGTCAGGGCTTTACCATCCAGACCCAGGCCGGGTACTTGCAATATCAAATGGGGCCAGTCAGCGGCCTCTCGGTGTGGCCTAAAGATTGGCC
>JAYSYV010000831.1:0-1373 GCA_043727245.1 Chloroflexota bacterium
AGTATGTTCCGGGTTACTGCTATCACTGTCTGTATGATGAGAGTCCGAAGGTTCTGCAGGTTGGGGACTGCCGGAAGCTCTAGACTCCGAGGTGGTTGAAAAGTCGTGTGAAGTCATAATTCCCCCCTTTCTTCAGCCGGATTGGCCTTACTTAAGAGGTCTGCTAAGGAGATTTAAAGTGCCAAAAAGCGGGAGGTCCAATGTACTAAAGACTTCAGGTTTCGGAGCACTGCGGGTCGAGGCCAATATACTGCTGTCTACAACTAAGTATTTGTTGGAGACAGCGCCTTCTAGTATAATTATACACCACTATAAAAGCCTGTTCCTCGGGAGAGCAGGCTTTTTGTTTCGGGAGAGGGGGGCGAGGAGAAAAAGGCGAGGATTTACCCTTGGAAGGAGACAGTCTGGCCGGGGAGGCGGTAGGTGCGAGAAACCCAGTCTATGTAGTAAAGGTGGCCGTTATCGCGCATCTTTTTGAGCCATAGGCCAGCAACGCTGGTGCTGGAGAAGCCCGGTTCTCTAGCTGGTTTTGCTTAAGCCTGTCGAGTAGCAAGATTATTTTTCCTTTCTCAAAAGCTGTGCTAATATACTTGCAAGCAATGCCAGTAAAATCCTACATTTTTAGAACGAAAATTCTAAGAAATATTTACTTTAGTGAGAATTTGCCAATATTTTAGCAGCAGTGGTAGGCAAGGTAGCAAAAGAGGAAAAAGCCGGAAAGGCGTCAGATGGGTCTAGGGACGAAGATTAAACAGTTGCGCGAGGAAAAGGGCTGGTCGCAGGGCCAGCTTGCGGCTTACGCTGGTTTAAAGCGGAGTTATGTGTCGCACTTGGAGACAGACGCGATTAATAGCCCTGGGGCGCAGCCGATGATTAAACTGGCGAAGGCGCTAGAGGTGAGCGAGGACGAGCTTTTCGAGGCGGCCGGGATGAAGAAGGTGGAGAAGCCTTCCGTTGAACTTGAAGATTTTATGATTTACCTGCAGGGGAAAGACCCCAGCCTGGAGGCGCTGCGGCAGTTGCGGAAGATTGCGGAGGCGCTGCTGCCGGACAGAGAGGAACCGGGTCAAAGCGCCGGGGAGTGATGGGACAAATCGCGGGAAGCTGGTTGTGGAGCTTTAACCTGGAGGCGCTGGACCAGCTGCTAGAGACTTTTGGACTGCACAACTACTATATTATGGGCGGTATTCTAATAGTATTCTCCAACCTTTCCAGATTTTTGGAGGTTTACACTTCTGTGATACATTAAGCTTTTGAATCGACTCCCTGAAAATGCATGGTTAGAAATTCTATAAAGGGTTAGAGATTTCGGCCAATTGTTGAAGGTCGAATCGGGTATATAATGGCGATTATGACAACACCCAGAAAGAAAT
>JAYSYV010000832.1:0-1371 GCA_043727245.1 Chloroflexota bacterium
CAGCCGACCGAAGGTTATCAGCAATCTGACGAAAACCAGCCCCAGCCTGATAATGAGGGCAAGCAGGTTTCCGCCGAAACTCTCCAACCGGTCCTTGAACTGGATGGTGATGAGGTCGAGGAGAGCGATGATGTTGAAGTTACTGGCGGTGAAGAAGATGCCGAAGCCGATAACCTGGCTCCCAAACCGGTCCGTCGTCCCCGCCGCCGCCGCGCTCCGCGTGCTGTCGCTTCACCGGAAGACCAGGGCGAAAGTCTGGGCCAGCCCGCCGAACGACGCGTCCGGCTCAGTCATCACCAGCGCCCAAACCGGCGACCTCATTCCCGCTAATCTGGGAATAGCCCTATAAATGAAAAAGCACCTTTCGGAAACGAAGGATGCTTTTTCATTTACTCGAAGTTTTTACTGGGTATACTAATTTTGTCCATTACCATTTGCCAGTTACACGTTGTTTCCTTGATAACTATTGCATTGTTTTCCAACAAGCTAGTTTTCCAACAGCTATTCAATAGCTTTGCGACAGGGTAAAACTCTTCTGGTGGCTTACTACACTCGCCACAGAAGGTATTCAGTCGAGATTAGTCATATTAGGCATGTTATTGAATTCACAAGCATAAATTTAAGAACAAATAAAGAATAACTAAAGAAACTTTGACAAAATACTCATATTGCCTTATAATATTAGTCAAACCAATTTCGTTAAGGGATAACCCGTGGTAAAATAAATTAACTGGCTGTTACCGGTATCGGATGGCGCTAGTAGCCTGGTCTAAATTTCCCCACACGCAAAATATGCCTGTTTAGTAATATTTTAATGACATATCCTAACACCTTGTTAAATGGCGGTTTGAAAGAAAGGAGCCTACAACATGACTACTTCGTTTAGCCTGGGCGTACCGGCTGGAGCATCTACTATTCACCCGGAGGACGTTCTTTCAAGCCTCAGCCAGCATATTTTGGTGGATGGCTATTCGTTTGTGTACGACCACAAAGCCAGCCAGGGTTCCTGGTTGGCCGATGCCGTTACCGGCAAACGCTACCTGGACCTGTTCAGCTTCTTTGCTTCATCGCCGGTCGGCTATAACCACCCGGCCCTGCGCGACCCGGCCTTTCGCGAGAAAATGGCCGATATAGCCACCATTAACCCTTCCAACAGCGAGGTTTATACCGTGGAAATGGCCGAGTTTGTGGCTACTTTCGCCCGTCTGGCCGCCCCGGCTGATATGCCGCACTATTATTTTGTGGCCGGAGGAGCGCCCGCCGTCGAGAACGCCCTTAAAGCGGCTTTCGACTGGAAAGTGCGTAAGAATTTCGCTAAAGGCTACACTCGCGAAGTCGGCCACAAAATTATGCACTTCAAAGAAGCCTTTC
>JAYSYV010000833.1:0-4493 GCA_043727245.1 Chloroflexota bacterium
CTTCCGGGGCTACCAGCTCTAGACTGCCGGTAGTCCTTTTCTTTGTCCGGAAGGCCCTGTTGCCCCCCTTCAAAACACCTTAGAACATAGCCCGACAAGCCCCAGGTGGCCGCAGCCGCCTGGCCTCAAAAAAGGTTTTTACGGTACAGAGCGTGGGGTTTGCGACCGGAAAACCTTTTTTGAGGTCGGAATGAAATAAACCGGTTCGCAGTTTGAACCGGCTTTATTTCATGCAGAGACTTGGGGCTATGGTAAAATTTTGAGAAGGGGGGGTAGCGGAAAAAAGGGGTACGGGGAAAACAGGCGGCGATGAGCCTTTTTCCCTGTGGAAGCGGCGAAGGTAGTCAGGCCGGGGTTTGCCTGGCTGCCGAAGAAGTTTCCGGCTTTGAGGGGTCCGCGCTCGGTTTAGATTTACTTACGCTGACACCAGTTAGCGGACCCCTCAAAATCGCGGGACGCACCTTATTTACGGGGTAAATAAAAACCCTGCCTGGACTGAACCCTGACAAGGTTTTTCACTTTCGTGTCGGAGCAATACTTCGCCTAAAATAGTCGGTAAAAATTTTTAGCCTATTCCAAATTCATATTATTACTGATTAACTTAAACCTGGGTCGCTTAATTAGGTTGGTTCAAAGGGCATTATTTGAACTCAATTTTAATAAACTTAGCGCTAACAGTCGTTTACCTGTCCAAATAATACTCTGACCGGTATTGTCAAGTTAATTTATAGATTGGGCAATTACAGGAGTGAACTTAATCAAGGTTATCAAAATAGAGTTTAGGCTGGTGATTTGCCCTTTAGGCGGGTTTAGAAAACCTGGTTACTTCATTCCAGGTTGTAAATTGCTCCTGCATTTTGGCACGATAATCCGAGGTACTCATCTTATGCCCCTTTAGTCGGAAATGCTCTCGTATCGGGCCCTGAGCCGATAATAGACGTTGTGCCTGACCAAGTGATTTAAATCTCCTCATTACTTTCTTTCTCACCCTGGTCGGTTGATGTGAATTCTCGGCCCGGTTATTTAATCTTTTATGTTGGCGATGTTCTACCCTGGGCAGTAGCACTTTTTTAGCTGCGCCATAACTCTTTAGTTTATCAGTGATAATTACCCTTGGCACATATTCTAAACACTTTAATAGTTTCTTAAAGGACTTTGCGGCAGCCTTGGTATTCCGCCTGGGTTGAACCAGAATATCCAAAATCACGCCTTCCTGGTCCGCCGCCCACCACAAATAACACACTTCACGTTTGATTTTTAGAACCACTTCAGCCAAATGCCATATTTTCTGGACGAAATTAACTTGTCTTTATAGGGCTGGTGTGTGAGAATAGCACCAGAAAACCAGTTTAAAACTCGGGTTCTCCTTTCAACGAAGTAGACTATTTAGCATTCACCGAGATGTTAAGCCTGAGTGTATTTTAGCCAGTACCGGAGTGATTTGAACGAAAGGGAACACGGGTAAAGGCAATAGTGCAAGCACGCTTTGAGTTAAAGAAGATACAAATATGATAACTATTGCAATCGGGATGCAAAAAGGGGGAACGGGTAAAACTACCTCAACCATTTGCCTTGCGGCCGGTCTAGTTCTTAACGATAAAAAGGTACTGGTAATTGATTTAGACCCCCAGGCGAACCTTACGGTAGCGTCAGGCATCAATCCGCTTGAGTACAGTACCATATATGATTGTCTTAAAGATCCGAAAGTTAAGGCCAGCGGCCTCATTATTCCCAGCCCCTATGGCTTTGATATTATACCGGCCAATCTTTCTCTTTCATCGGCCGAGGTACTGCTGGTCGGAGCAGTTAACCGTGATCGTAAATTAGCCAATAAACTAAAGGAAATAGAACGGGACGGAGTTAACTACGATTATGTCATAATAGATTGCTCGCCTTCGCTGGGAATACTGACTCTCATGGCCCTGACCGCGGCAAATTCGGTCCTTATTCCCCTACAGTGCCAGCAGTTTGCCGCCTTTGGCCTTAATGATTTTCTGGATACTATGAGTCTGGTCCGGAGCGAACTTAATCCTGAGCTGAGCCTGCTTGGGATTCTACTTACCATGTATGATGCTCGCACCAGAATGAGCCGGACAATTGCCCAGGAAATCCGGGAAGCAATGGGTGAGCAGGTGTTTAACACCGTAATTAAATTCAGCACAACTTTAGCCGAGGTGCCTACCCGCGGTCCGGTCCAGGCTTATGACCCCAGGCACGAAGTGGCCCTGGCATATAACGAAGTGGCCAAGGAGATTATAGAACATGACAAAAAAGACCCCCGTTAGCACCGGTAAGGCCGATTTACCGTCCAATCCCCACTCCCGGCCTGTGCCGGCCACTGCAAAATTACCCGGTACCGGGATTCGGCGTGACTTAAAAGAGACCTGGGGCAGCATCAAATCCAAAACCGAAGGCGAGCAGAGCGAGATCAATAATTCCGAAGCCCGGTTATTAAAAATCAATCGGATTGCAACCAATCCCAATCAGCCCCGTCGGACTTTTGACGGTGACCGGGATGCCGAACTTGCTGCTGATGTAAAAGAACGCGGCATTCTCGAACCAATCCTGGTACGAGCTGTGGGTGAGGATGAAGAAGGTTCACTCTACCAGATCGTAGCCGGAGAAAGGCGCTTCCGGGCTGCCCTGGCTGCCGGATTAACTCGAGTTCCGGTAATTATCAAGAATTACAACGACAACGAAGCTCGTTTCACTTCCCTAGTAGAGAATTTACAGCGCCTTGACCTTGATCCCCTCGATGAAGCTTATTATTTCCGCACCCTCAGCCAGGACTATAATTACTCTTACCGGCAAATAGCAAAGATGGTTAACCGCAGTCCCGCTTACATCAGCGAACGACTTAAACGGCTTCCCGGTAGGGACAATTCAGATGTTGAGGGTGAGGCAGAAGAACCCGCTGGATCTGGCACTCTTATCACTTTCGGAAATAATGGTGATTTAAATCACAAGCGTTCAGATTCTGAACAAAAGTTAAAAGTTTCACAATCGACCAACTCGGTCCTCAAACCCGTTCTACGTTTCAGGGAATATATAAACCGAGTCCAACAGCGCCTGGTTAAATTGAAGGATAAGGATCGAGATCTACTAGCCGTAGAGATAAAAGAACTGCAAAAGCAATTGGCAAGGTTAGAGGAAGAAATTTCAAAGCCCCCTGTGTCACGTGAAACACCTCACCCCAACTAATATCCGGCAACGCGCATGATGAGGAAGAGCTTGGACCAATTTTATCCGGTTAATGTTTCGCAAAACTTCTCTAATCCCGCCATTAATTCCGCCACTAATCCCGCCATTGAGGGGATTAGGAAAGAACAATCCAGTTATAGTCGGTGCATTATTTAATAAAGAGGGCGGTTTGAAAAGAATTACCAGCCGCCTGTATATAAAGATCTGCTTGGTTATAATTCTTTTAAGAAACGCGAGGCGGGTTGAATTGCAAAAAGGTTAAACCGGACATTTACTGGCAGCTTTCTACCTGTATACAAAAGAACAAAGTTGAACTGTTCCTTTCAAAAAGAAAACACGGGGAAACCAGTCGCGAATACACCCGACGCTGAACTTGAGTTAGAAGTGGTATAGCGCTTAAAGAAGAACAGGTGAATTTGGACATTAAAACTCTACAAGAATTAATTCAAGCAGGTGAAACTCAAACAATAGAATTTAAGATAGCTGCTCCTCGACTTTCGGAGCTGGCAAATCGTTTATGTGGTTTCGCCAATTCGGCCCATGGAGGTACAGTAATAATAGGTGTGGCGGACACCACCTGGGAAGTTGTGGGGGTGAAGAACCCTTCCGAGGCGGTTGATTCAATATTGCAGGCAGCCCGGCTGTGTAAACCGCCGGTGCCATTACGGGATACCCTTCCGGGGATAGTAGAGATTAATGGCAAAAAACTTGTAGTCGCCCATATACCACCAAACCGGGGAGATTTATACCAGTCAGGGGGAGCTTTCTTGATCAGGCGGGGCACCCATACTGTAGCCATGAGTATTGAGGAAGTCGAGAACTTTCTTTATAAAATAGGCCAGTTAAACTGGGAAACCCGACCTAATTTGCTGGCGAGCCTGGAAGACCTGGATCAGGTTAGAATCGATGAATACCTCAAACAATACGAACTTCTTACCGGCAGCCGAAACAGGTTGACCGATAAGTGGGAACGGTTGACCAAAATGCAGTGTGTGGCGCCGGTAAATGAAAGAATAGAACCGGGGGCAAGCTCGAACTCTCTTCTGAAACTCAAACCCACCAATGCCGGGTTGCTGCTTTTTGGCGGTTCCCCCAGGGATTTCTTTACAGGGGCAGAGATTGTGGCAACGTATTACCAGGATGCCAGTGGAGTGCAGCGTTATACAGATAGACAAATAATAACGGGTACACTGCCCGCTCAGGTTGAAGCGGCAGAGGTCTTTTTCCGTAACCATATTAAAATAGGCGCCCGCATTGAAGGTTTTAAGCGGGTGGAAGAGCCGGACTATTCC
>JAYSYV010000834.1:0-4491 GCA_043727245.1 Chloroflexota bacterium
GGTTTTTGTTTTAGAAAAGTTGAATTTAGCCCTTTTTAGCGACCGTTTCCTGAGTGCGGGAAACGATTTTAACAAAGTCAGCGGCCTTCAGGCTAGCCCCGCCGACCAATGCCCCATCAATATCGGGCTGGCTCATAAATTCGGCAATGTTATCGCCGGTTACGCTTCCGCCGTACTGAATACGAATCTGGTTGGCAACATTCTGGTCGTAAAGACGGGCCAGAGTCTGGCGAATGAAGTGGCAGACTTCGTTAGCGACCTGACCCGAAGCGGCCCGACCGGTCCCGATGGCCCAGAGCGGTTCGTAGGCAATCACGACACTGGCCGCGTCGAAAGAATTGACCTCGCGCAGGGCAATCTCAACCTGACGAGAAATTATTTCTTCGGTCTGCCCGGCCTCGCGCTGTTCCAGGTTTTCGCCAACCGCGATAATTGGCACAAGGTCGTTCTTGAGGGCGGCCTTAACCTTAAGGTTGATTTCCTCGTCGTTTTCATTGAAATATATCCGCCGCTCACTGTGTCCCAGGATAACGTAGTCGCAGACTTCGCGCAGCATCAGCGGTGAAATCTCGCCGGTATAGGCTCCGCTCTCTTTGTAGTGCATATTCTGAGCGCCCAGCTTCAAGTTGGTATCTTCTATCAGGTCCATGACCGGCGAAAGGGCCATGAAAGGCGGACACAGCACCGTCTCTACATCTTCAAAAGCGTCCAGGTCGTCCATCATTTCATCAACTAAAGCCAGGGACTCTTCGACCGTCTTGTTCATTTTCCAGTTCCCGGCGATAATTGGGATACGCCTGGGGGGTGGCGGCGGCTGGAAATTATTACCCCGGTTAATTTGAACCATTCCTACAAATTCTCCTATTCTATGGCCTATTGCGGCGCATCGGTTGGGGTACGATATTCATATTTAAGTGGAACTAACCCATCGGTCTTGACCGTCACGCTGGCGATAGGCTGGTTGTTGGCGAGGGCTGTAATCCATTTGCCGCCGCGTTCCTGCCAGCTAAAGTAGTAAGTCCGGCCCGGATTGAGTTTAACCGCGAAACCGCCGTCCCCACCTGTCTCAAAACCTTTTACTTCGCCTTTAGCGGCAATACCTTCTTTGCGGCCCTGGCAATCCGGGTCGTTATCCGGCGTGGTCGCGGTACACAGCTTGTAATCGGTTGAGAACTGGACTGGCCGGTTAACGATAGGCTGGCCCTGGTTATTCAAAATCTTGCCTATCATAGTAATCTGGGCGTTCAGCAAATCCCTGGCCTGACTGGCATAATCCGACTTAGGATAGCCGGTGGTAATACTTATCAAAAGCGTGCGAGCCTGGGTCAGCTTTGCCAGGTCCAGGACATTATCGCCCTGGCGGCCTTCGCCGGTTAGCTTATCACTCAAAGCAAACATAACTTTCGGAGCAACTGTATCCAGGGTCTTGCCGCTGGCGCTACCCTTGAAAAGTGGGTCAGCCCCCAGGTCGTTGTAAACCTTAATGGCTCCTTCCAGGTCGCTGCGTAATTCGGCATCAGCCCCACGCTTGAGTAGAATGCTGCCCCCCGCATCCACCGCTTTCGGGCGGGTGGCCGTGTCAAAAATATTGTTCTGCAACCCTTCCCGGTAGATTTGCAGGGCGCGGTCGGGATTGCTGGCCTGTTCGGTCTGCTGGCCCCAGCTCAGGTAACTGCGCGAGATAGAGGTCTTGGCCGTGTTTATTTCGTCCTGGCTGAAATACTGGGTACTTAGCCCATCCCGGTAAAGGGCAATCGCTTTCGGATAGTCGGGTTGCTGCTCGGCAGCCTGGGCCTGGGTCAGGTAAATCTTACCCAGACCGGCTTTAGGGCGGGCATCGTTAAAGCTATATTTCAGATTAAAATCAAAAGCCTGCTTGAAGCGGTTTCTGGCATCATCCAGGCTGCCCCTGTCCTGCAAGTCGTTGCCATACTCAACATAGCTATTCAGCAAAGCTTTGGCGATTATATTGCCTTTATCTTTAGGGCCGTAGGTTTTGAGAGCCGATTCAAGGCGGGTAACGGCATCGTCATATTTCCCGGCGGTAATTAACTGGGGAGCCAGTTTGCCAAAGTTGTCAATTATATCCAGCACCACCGAGTCTACCTTTTTAGGGTCGTAGCTGGTATAACGGGCCTCGGCTTTTTCCAGGAGAGTCAGGGCCGTATCGTAGTTATAGCGAGTACTTTCCTGGCGGCTCCATTCCAGATAGTTTTGGGCCACGCGGCTTTCCAATTCGGAGAGCGATTGCGGCTTGCCATCCAGGTATTTTAGCGAAATTTTCTGGTAGAGCGCGTCCAAATTTTCAAATTTATTCTGAGCTTTCAAATCCTCGGACTGACGGTAGAGGATATTACGTACCCCCGAACGGGCCTGGTTAAGCAGAGTGTCCGACGGTTGCACATTAATGGCCGAGTCGTACCTGGCAAGCATATCGTTATCCAGGCTGGCCTTCTGGTCGGCGGTATAAGTTGAATAGGCCCGGACATTATCTTTATCCAGCTTATCGGCCCAGGCCAGGTAAACCCTGGCACGAGCATCGGGTATCTGGACTTCAAAAGTGTTTGGTTTAAGTTCCGGGCTGATAACCTGGGCATACTGGTCCAGGGCTTTCTGGTAGTTTCCGGCCAGAGTCAACTGGTCGCCAAATTTCAAATAAGTTTCGGGCAACTCTTTATGAAAATAATCGCCGCCGCTGGTCAGGCGAAATTCGGTTATGGCCCGTTCGTAGTTCTGCTGCAAATAAGCCTGAGTACCCTGGCTGGCATGGGCCGGGCTGGAAAAAGTGGGCGCAGCCCCGGCCATAATAGCCCCGGCCAGAAGTAACAGCCCAACCGAAACCCAACCCAACCCCAGGAAAGCCTTGCCTCGTCGGATTACCACTCCCAACCCTATCAAAACGGCCAGACCGGCCATGCCCCAGCCAAAATAGCTGAAAGTGCCGACCACCCCGGCTATATCATCGGTGGCGATAACCGCCGAGACGGCCACGAAAAACCCGATTACCAATAGTGCTACCAGAAAGACCGGGGCATTAGAAGGTTTCCGGCGGACCGGACGGACCGGGGAAGTTGACGCTTTAGAATCAGCGGAAGAAGTGCCTTTCGGCGGTGAAACAGTTGCCATTAAACCAAAAACCCCGAAGTATATGAATATTACCGGTTAGATCAAAAAAGCAGGAACCCATTACAAGTAACGAGTTCCCGCTATTTTAACAAACCTGGCCGGATAGAACAACTCAGGCTTTGAGAATCAGCTTCGCGGCCTTTTCTCCGCTGATCATGGCAGCGTTCTGGCTGCTGGCTTCGGTGAACTCGGCGGCGAAAAAGAGGCCCGGCAGGCCGGAGCGGTTATCCGGCAAAGTCGGGTGAATCGCTGGAGGCTGGGCAAACTGGCTGTAGGGAATACGGTAAAGCGCCAGCGGTTTGTAAGCAGGCAAAGCCGCCTCGGCCCTGGCATCACCCCGGAAGATACGCGCCAGCTCAGTAAGCCCCTTTTGATAGAGAGCTTCGTCACTTTCGTCCGGCACACCCAGGACCGTGCAGGAAAGCAAATGCTGACCCGGTGGCGCGTGGTCTGGCAACACATTGGTGATTTGAACAAGGTTGTTGATGAAGGGCCGTGGATTGGCGTTCAGGACCAACTTTTTGCCCTTGTAAAGCGGAGCCGGACCGCTGTAATAAAGATTTATGGTGCTGGTCTGGCCTTTGGGCATGGTATCTAATCCAGTCAGGCGGGTCGCTTCCGGGGCCGGAGTGGCTATCACTACCACGTCACCCGTTACGGTTTCACCGCTTTCAAGTTTGGCTCCGGTATAGCGGCCCGTGTCGTCCCGGACTAACTCGGCCACTTTTGTATTCAAGCGGATAGCCTGGCGGGTTAAAAGTTCTTCGGCAATTTGCTCTGGAATCCGGCTGACACCACCGGAAGGCAGGACCGTACCGCCCTGACCAAGCATTTTGAAATCAAATTTGAAAGCTTTGGCGCTGGTCGTCAGGCTGTCGTCCAACCAGACTCCGCCAAAAAAGGGTCGGACGAAGTTATTGATATATTTATCGGAAAAACCCTTCTGGCGCAGAAAATCCTCGGTGGTGGTATCCGGCCCCTCGATGGTCTGGTCTATACTCTTGCGAAGTAACTCAACCGCCAGTAGGCCGGTCTTTACTTTATCCTTCAGGGTTATTATAGGAGTTAAAGCCGACGATAATAAGGAGGTCGGGTTGCGTAAAGGGTCGCTCAGAACGTAGCGCTTGCCGTCCTTTGAAATAATCGCGCCGGGATCAAAGTAGCGCAGGTCCAGCCGTTTGAAGTCCAACTGGCGTTTAGCGGCTGGATAGGCCGTAAAAAGAACCTGAAAACCCCGTTCGAGCGTAAAACCTTTTACCTTGTCGGAGCGGGCCCGCCCGCCGACTCCATCGCTGGCTTCCAATATTATTACGTTATGCCCGGCCCTTTGAAGGGTTCGGCCACATACCAGACCGGCCAACCCGG
>JAYSYV010000835.1:0-1370 GCA_043727245.1 Chloroflexota bacterium
CTCTTTTGGCCTATGCGGCGGCCCTGGTGCTTTTTGTTACTACGGCTGTTTTTGGGCTGCTCTGGGTAAATACCAATAATAAACTTGACGCAACCGAGCAAGATAGAGTGGCATTTGCCAGTATTCTGGCAGCACCGGGACTTAAGGTAGCCGACCTGAAAGCGACCGGTAGCAGCGCAGATGGCAGCGTCCGGCTTTATGCCGACCCCAGCACTAACAAGGTCTACATGGTAGCCCAGAACCTGACAACTCTGCCGAGCGATAAAGAATATGAAGCATGGCTGATTACCGCTGACAGCCAATCCCACCAGGCCGGTCTGCTGGGAACCGGGGTGAATAAAGGGGCTGGGGTCTTTGAGTTAACCGCTACTGTCCCGATTAGTCAGTATAAACAGGTGGCCCTTACTATCGAGAAAAAAGGTGGCGCGTCCACACCCACTTTGCCGCCGGTGCTGGCCGGAACTATGCCTATCTGACAAATACTTTGAAATTATTTATTTTGGGTGATTTGGCGATTGCACGGCAGGGTGAAATAAAAACTTGCTCCCTGGCCCTCCTGTGATTCTACCCAGAGCTTCCCTCCATGAAGGGTGACTATTTCATGGCAAATATAAAGTCCTAAGCCGGACCCGGTAGCTAATTTAGCCCCGGCCCCACGGTAAAAACGCTCAAAGATATGGGCCTGGTCATAAGCGGAAATACCTTCGCCTTCGTCCCTGATAGTTACCATTACGTTCTGATAAAGTTCATTTGTGGCTGTGGCGGGTGACCCTTCCCTTTGCTCAGATGTAGAATTTTGCTCAAAAGGTACAGAAACATTTATATAAATTGTACTACCCTTGGGTGAGTACCTCAGAGAATTTATCAATAAATTATTAAGTACTCGCACCAAACGGTTTTTATCTGCTATCAATTGTATTTCACTGAATGAAGTTTCAAACTCAATAGTATGACTGCTGGTTATTTCCTGCATTGATTCGATTTCTTCCTCAATTAAAGCAACTAAATCAACTGGTCCAACTAAAAGGCGATAACTGCCCCTTTCAAGTTGACTTACTTCTACCATATCTTCTACCAGGCGTATAGCCTGATTGGCTTTTGAGGTAATTATTTGGAGCGCCTTTTCACCAAAACCGCTATCACCTCGCTTTAAGCGGCGAAGGCTAAGCTGACTATTTCCCTTGATAGCTGTCAGGTTGTTCTTCAGGTCATGGGCCAGGATATTAACAAAATTCTCTTGCTCATCGTGTAAAATCCTGGTTTTTTCAGCCTGAGCTAATTCCTGAGTTAACTCTTTATGTTGAAGAGAGTAACCTAGCCTGGTACTAATGAAGCAAACAAAGTTAAGGTCATCCTGGGTGAAAGCATTC
>JAYSYV010000836.1:0-1370 GCA_043727245.1 Chloroflexota bacterium
AAACTAAGTGGAACTCCGGGTAAGACTGCCTGGCTGGGTGCTGACCAGGGCGCTTTTAACGAGGAGATTTACGGTCAGCTTCTTAATTACCAGCCCGAGAAACTGGAGCAGTTGAAATTAGAGGGGGTAATTTAGTCCTCGCACGTTGGGTATGGTAGAAGATATTGAGAGTATAAGCAAACCAATAACATGGTAATAATAAAAATGTTTCAAGAAATCAAACAAGATAGCCCCTACCAGATTAACAACTCAAACGGTTTTCCGCTACCCCGGCGGGTGCTAATTACGGATGTGGTAGCCCGCGATGGTTTTCAAAATGAAAACCTCTTTATTCCAACCCCGGACAAGATAGAAGTAATCAAGGGGCTGGTAAAGGCCGGCATGACATCGATCGAAGCAACCTCATTTGTGCATCCCAATGTGGTTCCCCAACTGGTCGACGCTGCCGAGACTTTGGCGGGTCTACCTGCTTATCCGGGGGTTGTTTTCAGCGCGCTAATCCCAAACATAAAGGGCGCGCAACGAGCCCTGGCCGCCGGGGTTAAAAAACTTCATCTGGTCCTTTCCGCCAGCGAAAGCCATAACCGGGCCAATTTGAACCGGAGTGTGGACGAGTCGCTGGCGCAACAGGCGCAGGTGGTAGATTTTGTGCGGTCTGAAAATTCGCAGGTTAAAATGGTGGCGAGCATTGCAACCGCTTTTCACTGCCCGTTCGAGGGCCGGACTTCGATTGACCGGCTAGGCTATGTAGCGGGGAAACTCGCCGCTATGGGTCTGGAGAGTATAAACCTGGCCGACACTGATGGGGCCGCCCACCCCCTGCAAGTCTGGCAAACAGTTACAACCCTCAAAGCGCAATTTCCTAAGGTGAATTTTAGTCTTCACCTGCACAATACCAGGGATATGGGCCTGGCTAATGTAGTGGCCGGGTTGCAGGCTGGGATTACCGAATTCGATGCTGCACTGGGTGGAATTGGGGGCTGTCCCTTTGCGCCGGGCGCCAGCGGTAATCTTGCTACCGAAGACCTGGTTCATATGCTGCACGAAATGGGAATCGAAACCGGGCTGAATCTTGACGCTTTGATAGTGGAAAGCAAGAAGCTAAGTCAGCTAGTCGGCCACCCTGTGCCATCTCACGTAACCCAGGCCGGCCCTTCCTCGGCGTTACGTTCTTTTCAGGATGTTAAAATCGCCTCCGCGAATCAAATAGCACAAAAGGTGTTGTCCAGTTAGCGGAAAAATTTGAGAATTGATTTACCTTGAGCGGTAACTATTCTGGTTGTTGGTTATATAATTATGGTAGTTTGAGTCGAAAGGAAATTATTACTGTGAGCAATGAAGCTATAAGCAAGGCCGCTAATGAGGCCGAA
>JAYSYV010000837.1:0-1369 GCA_043727245.1 Chloroflexota bacterium
TGCTTTACCTATGTGGGCGACGCTGTGAGAGCCTTAATTGACTTGATGGACCATAAAGAAACGGCAGGGCAGCTTTACAACGTTGGCAATCCTCAGGAAATAACTATCGAAGCCCTGGCCCAGCGCGTTATCGCGCGAACTAACAGCCCCTCCCAAATCCAACACATACCGTATAGCGAAGCCTACTCGGAAGGCTTTGAGGATATGGCCCGGCGGGTTCCCGATATAGCAAAAATCCAGGCCGCTATCGGTTATCAACCGACCGTCGGCCTGGACGAAATTCTGGACCAGGTAATTGCTTTTATCCGCCAGGAACAGCTTACGGAAACAAGAAAGTAGTCAGTTAAACCTTGCCAACCCTGGAAACAGGCTCAGGTTCTGCATTAAAAACTTCTGTTTCAAGCTCGGTCTGCGGCAAAATCCGCAACAACCAGGCCGGTGCATACCAGTTCCAGTGACCCAGCAGTCGCATGGTGGCCGGAACCAGCAGCGCCCGGACAATAGTCGCGTCCAGCCCGACCGCTACAGCCACACCCAGGCCGAGGGCTTTCACCAGCACAATATCAGCCGTCACAAAGGACAGGCAGACCAGTACTACAATCAGGGCCGCGCTGGTAATAATTTTGCCGCTCTTTTGTAGACCGAGGGCCACACTGGCCGTATTATCTCCGCTATGTTCGTAATTCTCCTTAATCCGGCTGAGTAAAAAAACTTCGTAGTCCATCGAAAGGCCAAAGAGGGTACAGAACATAATAATTGGTAGGCTTGGCTCAATCAGGCCCAGTGGCTTGAAGTTCAAGAACTCGCTAAAGTGACCCTCTTGAAACACATAGACTAATGCCCCGTAGGAAGCCAGGATACTCAGGGCGTTCATCAGAATGGCTTTGAGCGGCAAAATCACCGAACGCAGCAAAATCAGCAGCACAAAGTAGGTTGCCAGCACAATCACCAGGGCCGCCAGCGGAAAAGTATCGTAAATGCCGCTCACTACGTCCATAATGCCGGCAGTACCGCCCGTAACCTGGAAGGTCAGCCCGTTGCCCATGGCGCTATTGCGGAGCTTCTGGACCAGGGCTTTGGTTTCGTCCGAAGTCGGAGGGTATTTGCTGACTATCGAAATGAGGGTGGTATTATCTTTGGCGTAACTCTTTAAGAATTGTTGCAACACGATGTCCTGCAACTTGGACGGGTCGGAATAAAACAACTGGTACTGAGATTTGGTCAGGCGTTCTTCAAGTGTGACGATACTATCTACCCGCGTCACCCGTGGGTCTTTCTGGATTTCGTGGGCAAAGTCGTACAGGTAATAAACGTTGTCGGGCGACAGGATATTTTTGCCTGCCGGAGCCTGGACCGCGATCAGGATGGG
>JAYSYV010000838.1:0-1368 GCA_043727245.1 Chloroflexota bacterium
TATAACCTAAAACCTGATAAAGATCGCGGGCGCTCCAGTATTCGTTACCGGCCTCGTCTTCCTGACGTATTCCTTCAAAAGGTGTGGTCTCTTCACTCATTTTTATGCCTATTCAAATTTGCAATTTTGTCACTAAAATTCTAACTCATTTATTCTGGTACAAATAATATTCCACGACAAGAGAGATAGAAAAATAACAAAACCAGCCAGTACTTTTTGCCTGAAGCAATTTATGGCGTTACCGGCGAACAACTTTCAGAGTAAATTTGCCCCTGGAAGCCGTCTGCTATAGCTGGCGGAGTAGTTACCTGGAAGTGAGAAAGGCTGCTTGAGCCGGATAAAAAAGACAGCCCCTTTTGATGGTGGCTGCCTTTTTTGTTAAAGCAGGTTGCTAAAGCTAAGAAACCCGGTTCAATTCTTTACTTTGCGGCGCGTCGGCCATGACCATTCCACCGGCTAGCCCCGCATCAGGCAAAGCTTTACCAGAAGTTTCCGGGTTCTGCACGGCTGCACCCTTGACCCGTTTGTTGCTCTTAACCAGGATACTCGGCATCATAATTACGCCGACTACCAGGAACAGGCCAACTATCAGGGTTATCAGGAAACCACTGTGGATAGCATCGGCCAGGGCTACCCGGACCGTATCAACAATCTGGACGGGCAATTGAGCCACTACCCCGGCATTGATTAGATTCTGCGGCTCCTGTAAGACCTCCTGGAGGGGGGCCGGTAAGGCCTTTACCGCCGAGACGCTGTTAAGGTTGGAACTGTAGGAGTTAATTACCGAGGTTCCGACTAAAGCTACTCCGACCGTACTCCCGATTGAGCGGAAGAACTGAACCGTGGAAGTGCCTACACCCAGGTCTTTGCGCTCCACCGACTCCTGAACCGCAATGGTCATGGTCGGCATTATCATACCCATACCGGCCCCGACGATAATCATAAAGATGACCACTTCCCAGAGCGGCGAAGTAGCCGATAAGGTCAGTAAAAGGCCAATACCGGCCATCAAAAAGAACGCGCCGGTAAAGAAAGGGGCTTTCAGAATACCAATCCGGCCAATGAATTGCCCGGTCAGAATATTGGCAAAGACTACCGCCAGCGACATAGGAGTCATAATCGCCCCGGAACCGGAGGCCGACTGGCCTAATACCACCTGCACGAACAAAGGAATGTAGAGGCTGGTTCCCAGTAGTACCGCCCCAATGCTGAGGCTGATTATACCGACCGACCGGATAGCCTTAATCTTGAAAAGATGCAGCGGCAGGATCGGTTCGGCGGCCCGGCGCTCTATCATCAGGAACAGGCCGGTCAACACGATAGCGCCCAGGAAAAGGCCCATGATTTGCGGACTGAACCAGGCATAAC
>JAYSYV010000839.1:0-4481 GCA_043727245.1 Chloroflexota bacterium
GTTATAATTCCCACCAACGGCAACTTTGTACCGAGGGTAGACTGGAATCCTAAAAGCGCCGGGCCGGAACTGCTCTTTGAACAGGACCAGAACTCGGTAGGAACCTGGCAGTTGACCGCTACGCCGCCTTTGCCCCTGGCGGACCAGGAGAAACTTAATCCGAAAAAGTCAGCCACTCCCGCAAGCGCGACCCCACCTGCTCCCGGTCAGACAGATTCCGGCCTTGTTTTCCAGGCATTTGGCCTCTTGCCTGACCGCTCCAACAGCCCTAACTTCTGGCTGGTTCCAAGAGCCTGGTTTCCAGAATGGCAAGCCCTGGTAGGGCCGCTCGATAACACTCGGAATTATGGGATTTTGAAGCTGCAACCACCCGAAAGCAGCAAGACACCTGAGAAAATTCAGTTTGAACCGAGTACCGAACAGAAACCGGAAAAAGCCCTGATAAAGGCTGTTGCAGTTTCGCCAGATGGCCGGATGATTGCCCTCGGCTTCGATAACGGGTTAATCCAGCTTTACAACGCCTCTAACGGTAAACTTTTCCAGGCGTACACCGCGCACCTGGCCGCCATAAAGACTTTGAGTTTCTCGCCGGACAGCAAAAGCCTGGCAACCGCTTCCGAGGACCGGACGGTAAAAGTGTGGAATACCACCAACTGGAAGCCCACCGCTGTATTGCGCGGCCAGACTCAGCCGGTAATATTTCTACAGTGGCTACCGAGCGGGCCTGACAGCAAAATCCTGCTGGCGGGTGGAAGCTATAGCGGTGATTCAGTTGTGATGTGGCGGGTGAGTTAATATTTTCATATTTTAAAACTGGCGAGAGTTCATCCCTCGCCGGTTTTTCTTCTTCGTTAAGCTTAAATTCGAGGTAAGATAGCCTTGACCAGCGAAATAAGACGCGGGCCAACCGCCTTGCCAACCTCAATCACTTCTTCGCCGTTGGCCTCAACCGTCGTATCAGGGTTGAGGGTATTAGTGATTGTGCTGATGCCCAGCACCCGCATGCCGCTGTGAACGGCTACGATGACCTCCGGGACAGTGGACATGCCAACCGCATCAGCCCCCCAGGACCGCAGCAAACGCATCTCAGCCCGCGTCTCGAAATTCGGCCCGGTTAGCATGACATAGACACCCTGGTGAAAACGGATACCCAGTTTATCAGCTTCTTCCTGGGCAATATCGCGCAGAGCCTGGGTGTAGGAGTTTACAACCGGCAAAAATCGTGGTCCGAGCGTATCATCATTGGGGCCGCGCAAAGGGTTCTGGCCGGTCATACCCGGCAAAAAGATGTGGTCGTTCAGGGCCATGAGGTCGCCCGTCTGGAAGGCCGGGTTAAGGCCACCGGCGGCATTGGTAACGAGCAAAGTTTCAATTCCCAGCGCTTTCATCACCCGTACCGGGAATGTTACCTGGCCCATGTCATGCCCTTCGTAGAAATGAAAGCGGCCCTGCATGGTCAGAACGGTCTTGCCGCCCAGTTGGCCGATGACCAGCCGCCCGGCGTGGCCTGGCGCAGTCGAGCCAACAAAACCGGGTATTACGTGGTAAGGAATGGTTATGGCATCTTCCACTTCGTCGGCCAGTTGGCCCAGACCGCTGCCAAGAATAATGCCGACAGAAGGTTGTCGTTCGCCCAGCAACGGCCTGATAAACTCCTGGGCCTGGCTGATCAGTTGTGATTGGGTGTCCACAGTTAGCTTTTCTTCTCTCTAATTAGTTGATTAAAGACGGTTCATCAATTCGTTTTTCTTGCCCTGGAACTCGGCCTCGCTGATAATGCCATTATCGCGCAAGCGAGCCAGTTGAGCGATACTATCAGCGATTTGCTGCGGAGTGGCCGGTTGATTCGGGTTCTGGTAAGCGCTGGTAGACTGAGGCTGCTGCTGGTAAGCCTGGCCCTGGACCGGGACAGCCGGGGCATAGCCACGCGGGTCATTCTGATATGTCGGTCTAGGTGGAGGAACAGACGCGGCATGAGGCTGGCTCTGGTTGCCTTTACGCTGCACCGGCGCGGACGGTCGTCGTTTATCTATATCTTCCCCGTCATCACTATAACGGCCCACCCCACCGGGGGCAAAATCGCTGGCATCGCCGTAGTAACGGTTCTTGGCGTTGAGCATAATCTTCTTGAACTCAAAGGGCTTGTTCAGGTAGTCCAGTTGATTGACACCACTATCACTGCCGGTCAAAAGTCGGACCGTACCATAGCCCAGCACCCGGCCAAAGAGGCTCTGGTCGGTTTCAATATCGTTAATCTTCTCCAGGGAAGTGGTAAATTCCTTTTTATTAATAATGCCCTCAACCTGGATGACGCGCTCATTAGTGATGATATACTGTTCGGCCTGCCAGACCAGGTAAGAAATGCCAAAGGCGATAAACGAGATAAACATGGCTACCAGGGTAATAATCTGCACAAACGGGCGGATGGTGGTTATAAAGTTCGATGCCTCACCCGGTGGAGGATTATAAGTGCTGATGAAGATTGCCACGATTAAAGAAAAGATAAAGAGTGCAATCCACTGCACCGCCGCCCGCAAAAGGACAATTATGTGCTTGTGGGCGACGTGGACGATTTGCTCACCGCTACTAAGGTTTGCTTTCTTGTAGGCCATGCCTTACCTTCTTTCTCAGCCGCTCGTCTGAAAATAATCAAAACTAACCATTTGTTAATCTGCCGTTCGGAATCTAATACGCAAGTGTGTGAAGCAAGTTTGCTTTTTAGCAAACCGAATTTCGCTGAACGTTTCTACGAAATAGAGTGAATAAACTCGGCTGACTTCAAATCCCGCTCCAGGAGATAGCGGGTGTAGCTTCGCATGGCCTGTTCCAGTTCTCGCCGCAAATTATCCGTAAGACGCAGTTTAGGTATATCATTGAAAGGGGTCCGCTGCAAGTGGCGCAACACTTTAAGAGCGTCCACGCTCAATTCGGCGCTGCGCCGTTCGATGTTGCCGCAGTCCGCGCAAAGTGCCCCGCCCAGTTCCGGGCTGAAAAAATTTACCACCGGACGAAGTTCGGCCTGGCAGCGTACGCACTGCTGCAACTGGGGCCGGTAGCCCATGTAGGAGAGCAAGTGCAGCTCGTAGGCCCGAATGGTGATATTGGGATCATCGCCAGAATTGAGACCGCTAAAAGTATCAATCAGCAATTGATAGGCCGGGTAGTTTTGAATATTTTCCTCGGCCAGCCGGTCCAACAGCTCGGCCACATAGGAAGCATGGGCCACCAGGTTGAGTTCTTCCCGGAGCTTGCGATATATATTGATCGGTTCGCTCTGGGTAATAATATCCAGGTTGCGGCCCCTGGCGATTAAAAGGCGACTCTTGGTAAAGAGTTCCACGTAACCGCCCAGGCGGCTGGTAGTGCGGCGCACGCCTTTGGCAACTACCCGCAACTTTCCATGTTCGGGCGTGTAGATAGTCAGGATTTTGTCAGCTTCCCCGACATTCATCCGCCGGATTACTACCCCTTCGGTACGGTATAATCTTTCGTTTTCCTTAATTTCATTTGCCATACTTGAATTATAACATTTCTTTCATTCAGTGAACAGAATTTAACCCTATCCATTCTATCGGCAAAATCAGGATTGCGGGCTGGATTATTTATTAATCCCGGCTTAGAATAAAACCTCTGTAAACGTTGTCCGTTTAGTTATACAGGCATAGGCATATCGAAATTAGCGGCAGCTATCTAAAAGTAGCAATATACTGAAGTAATTTATCCATATCAAAGGGCTTGCTGATATAGCCGGTGCAGCCTACCGCCAGCGCCCTTTCTTCGTCCTTGCGGGTAGCGTGGGCGGTCAGGGCGACAATCGGCGTGGCCTTAAAGTCGGCCAGTTGGCGCAAGCGGTAGACTGTTTCCCAACCGTCCATGCCCGGTAAAGAAAGGTCCATCAGGATAATGTCGGGATGCTCTTTTTGAGCCGTCTCCAATCCTTCCTCGCCGTTGGTCGCAAATACCAGTCCATAACCCTCACCTTCGAGTAACTCGGCTAACAGGGTCCGTATATCCTCACTGTCCTCCACAACCATAATCCGGGAGTGGGGGCCGACTGAAACTTCTTCTTCTGCCTGTGCCAGGATATTGTTATGATGGTGGAATAACGCAGTGTGTAAATCAAAAATAAGACGCATTGAACTTCTCTTTCTTTTATTAGCGCAGAAATATTGGCGCAGAAATCAGGAATTAAAACTCTCTTTCGAGATAAAACTAATAAGAGCAACTATTATATGCGGGAAATACTCCCTGAGAAGCCGCATTGAACCCGTTTTATTCGCCAGAAGTACTATTTCTCCGGGCCAGGCAACGGCAAGATATAGCCGGGCTATCAAGCTTTTCCCAGCAAAGTTTCTAATTCTCTCAGGATTTCTTGCAGGGGACGGCTACCCTTCTGAATTACCTGGTTGGCATCTCGTTGTAAGCGGTCATAATCCTGAGCAGTAAGAATCTTGGCGGTCAGCACTACCACCGGAATATTA
>JAYSYV010000840.1:0-13489 GCA_043727245.1 Chloroflexota bacterium
ATTATCAAGCCGCATATCCCGGTAATAACTGTTCCCCAATGGACCGCCGCCCTGCCGGTACTACAAAAAATCGCCCAGGAGCGTCAGACCACTTTAACAGTAGTCGAACCGGCCCAACCAGCCACAGCTTTCCCGGCGCTCGGCCCAAAACGGCGTTACCGGGCTGTCCAACCGCTGCTGATTAAATACGGCTCCCAGGAAATTGTCACAGAATTGCCCTTGCTCGGAGAACATCAAAGGCTAAACGCGGCCCTGGCAGCGGCAGTTCTGTGGGAACAACAGGGCCAACCGGGCGGTTTAGCCCTTGCAACCTCGGCCCTGGCGAAAGGTTTTGGCAACGTCCAATGGCCCGCCCGCTTGCAATTATTGCAAAACATACCCAACCAGCCGCTAATAGTAGCCGATGGCGCTCACAATGCCGAGTCGGCCAGTCGTTTGCGAGAAGCCCTGGCCGAGAATTTCTATTATGATAAGTTGTGGCTGGTAGTGGGGATTTACAGGGACAAAGATATTCCCGGTATTCTAAAAGAGCTAACTAGCGCTCCCGGCCTGAACGGGCTAATCTTCACCCGGTCACACAGCCCACGGGCCACCGACCCGGCTTTTCTGGTTGAATTGGCCCAACCGATATTTCAGGCCGGAAAAGTTAGCCTTGAGCAAGCGCCGGATGTTCCTACCGCCTTAAAGCTGGCTCAAAAACTGGCCGGACCCCTGGACTTGATTTGTCTTACCGGTTCGCTATCGGTAGCCGCCGAGGCCGAGGAATTGTTTGTCAAAAGCCCGGCTTAACTACCTATCTCAAATAACTGAGATACAAATATAAATTTTGCCTACTAAAAGTTGACAGTGTTTGCACCTCAGACAGATAACGCAATACTTTGTTTTATTAAGTCAATCAAGTAATTACTGTCAAAATCCCCCATCAATCTAAACTTAATGTGTCGAGTGTTCTTACCCACTCCACCAACTCGTCCCTGGGTATCGTGAAGGTGGACACCATAGAACAACTCTAAAGTTACATGTTCCTTAAATCCACTGGCAAGGCAGATCCGTTTCCCATTATTATAGTAGGCCGGGTAATTCCACTTGTATTCCTCGCTCATCTGCGGAAAGTTATCGTGAATAAGCGCCCGAAAAGCTTCACAGATTTCTTTCTGAGGAGATGGAAGTGCCGCTATATAACGGGAAACTTTATCGTGAAATTGCATAAGCATTGCTTCCAATTTGTATTTTTCGACAAGTTTATGAGGTTAATCCTTTAACCCGGAGATTTCTTTGAGGACGCGTCCGGCAAATTCCAGCATGATTTCCATGTGGTGCAAACCAAGCTCGCTGCCTCCAATGACGTGACCCGCCTCAAACCAGTGCAATTCCACCGGCTTGCCCAGGCCGCGCATCTTGACCTCGTACAACTCTAACTGGCGGGCCGGGGTACGGGTATCGTTGCGCCCCTGGATAATCAGGACTGGCGCAATCACATGCTCGGCATAGGTAATCGGTGAACTTATAATATGCTGCTCCGGTGTTTCGTCCGGGCGGCCCCTGAAAAGCGATACATGAGCGCCCCGAAGGGTGGGGGCTTCGTCGGCGTACATTTCGGTCCAATCGGCAATCGCTACCAGGGCCATACCTCCGGCCCACAGTTCGGGTGTCTTACCCAGACCCAACAATGTCAGGTATCCGCCGTATGAGCCGCCGTTCAGGAAAATTTTAGAGGGGTGAGCAATACCGTTTTCCACCAGGAATTTGCGGGCAGCCAGCATATCTTCCAGTTCCCAGTAGCCGGGCTGACCGGTGATTTTATTTTCAAATTCCCGGCCAAAAGTGGTCGAACCGCGATAATTAATTGAAAGTACCGCAAAGCCGTAGTCTAAAAACGCCTGGATGGCTGGTGAAAAAGTTTCAACTGTTACCCCAAAAGGGCCGCCGTGAATATGCATAACAGCCGGATAGGGACCACCCGAAGTGTCACCAGGAGTCGAAAGCCAGGCCTGGACACTCTGACCGTCACTGGATGGAAATGTGACCGATTTCCAGGGCTGACTGGCTGGCACTGGTCCCGGCTCCAACAGCGTCGCGATTTGAGCGCCAGTCTGAGCATCCAGCTCAATCAGTTGGGGCGGATGGGTGGCATCTTGCCAGTGGGCGAAAATACGCCCTTCCGTACCAAAATAAGCCGGGATTATATAACCGGGCTGGCCCATTGACCCGCTCGGATGGTCCAGGCGAGTCAACTTTTGACCGGCCAACTCAAACCGGTAAAGCTGCACCTTAGCCCCGGCGACCTGGCTCAAAAGAATAGTCGCGCCATCCTCCGACCAATCCAGCGGCGTTACTTCGCCCTCCAGTTCTTCCAGGGCGAAATCCGTCCGTTCGCCGGTAAGCGGGTTCCAGATTAGGGGGCGTTTCAGGCCGCTTTTATCGCTCGCACCCAGGAAACGGCTATCACCCGCTAACGGTGAAACTATTTCCGCCTCGACACTGCTGCCCGGCCCATCCCATAACTCGCCCAACGAGCGCCCGGTTTTAGGGTCAAAAGCTAACAGGCTAAATTGGTGGCTGTTTGAACGGTCCGTGGAATGAACGACCACTACTTCGGCCATTTTAGAAATCAGAGGCATCCCGGCCATAAGTTTGCTATGAAAGAGAGAAACCAGCGAAGTTAATTTACCGGATGGTTCAACTTCAGCCCCGTAAAGATGAAAACCGGTCTGGTCGGCAAAACTAAGGGCAGCCCATTTCCCATCCTGGCTAATTAACGGGCCGATGCCCAGCGAGGCATAAGGCGGCAAATCAGGGGTTGCATCTTCCGGCGTTCCCCCTTCAAATGGCACTCGCATAAAATGGCCGATTTCGTTGCCTTCCTGGTCCTTTAAATAATAGACATAACGGCCATCCGGGGAAATATAACCGGAAGAAACCCCGGTCGAACTGTCAGTTAGTTGACGCAAATCCCCGCTCGGTACATCCCAGGCATAAAGTTGATAGCGGCCTGACCGGTTAGTAACAGCCAATCCCCGCTTCGGGTTGGCCGCAGCCAGGCTGGTCTTTAAAATGTTAAAAGCATGGTAGCGTTGTTGCCAGGCGGCGGGTTTTTCAGCTTGAAATTGTTCCATTTTTGACCTTATCTTATTAAGACTAGAATAACATCCTCAATACCATTAGAATATACTAAATACCATTAGAATATACTAACTTTATTTCAAGCCTATTAAGCTTATCTATCACTTTTCGAGGATTACCGATTTGCCGTATCTTTGCAATAGTCTGGTTATAAGCATAGGTATTATCCCGGCCAGGACCGGATGTGTTAAAATTTAAGCAGATTACTATAGGGATAAGGCACTTACCATTATATAATTAAGGGCTGAACCTGTCATTTTCAGTCGGGGGTACACCAGTGAGCCTTGAAACGAACTATACCGGATTAAGCGAAACCGACCTGGGTCACCTGAAATACCTCTATAGCCTCGCTACTCAACCGGGCGGAAGCTGGGAAGGTTTTTACAAAACCCCGGTAGATGGCATGAATTTTGGGCTGCGTTTTCAAATCGCTTTCGCTGGCTACGCCCTGTATGGCCTGGCCCGGCTGACCCCAGCCTACCGCACGCCTTACGCTACGGCCCTGGCAGCGCTCATCGAAAAAATGGTCCGGCCCGAAACCTGGGCTTACTGGTTCCAGGGAGCGGCCCGGACCCTACAGGAAACCAGACCGCCAGGACCACTCAAAACTGTCCTGAAATTTACTCATTCCCAGCCTGGGCTGTCCCGGCTGGGGCTAGGTGGAAGTATCCCGGCGAACCCATGCCAGCAGGGCAATATCCAGTATAGCGCCCATTTATCCTCGCTGCTGGGCTTTTACGAAATGCTTACCGACAGCCCCCGCTTTGACCGGGAAGGGCTGACTTTAACCGCCCAGGCCAACGGCCAACCATTCAGCTTTAGCTATACCCATTCCAGCCTGGCAGAGCGAATTTGCGAGCAAATGCAAGACAGTCACTTTGGGGGAGCCTGTTGCGAACCGGGCCGGGCTTACGCCGCCTGTAACAACCACGCCTGTATCAGCAACCTGCTCCACGACCGTATACACGGCACTAACTTTGCCGAGGTCAACTGGCGCTGGTCTGACTGGATTAAAAACCATATGCTAACCGGCGGGCTTAAAGGCGGTTTACCTCTCCCGGCTCCCAATGGGCTTTTGAGCGTGGCTTACATGCCCGACCTGCACTTACCTATCCCGGTCAGCTTTAACCTGACCGATGCCTGGGGTCTGGCTTTTATGGCGGCCTGGGATCCGGCCACCGCCGGAGAAATATACCCTCGTTTCCGCAAGCGCCTCAAAACCGGTCCCCAGGATACGCTCTACCTTGGTTCAGTCGGACCAAACGAAAGCGCTGAAATCAGTACGGTGGGACTAAATACCGCCTTCGCAGCCGTTTTCGCCCGCGAGATGGGCGACCAGACTACCTTCGAGCGGCTACAAGCCTGGGCCGACCAGCATCTCAACCTCGTTACCGGGGGAACGGGCGAACGCCATTACCAGGCCAAACCGGCCCCCTACATTACAGCCTTGCTGGCCCTGGCCCGGACCTTCCCGGCTAGTGGCGGCGGGTTACACAATCTCTTAAAGTGGCGGCCCGATTTTGAGGCTCCTTACCTGGCCGAAGTCAGCGCCGGAATAGATGTAACAGCGGCGGAATGGGACGGACAGGCGTTAAAAATCAGGCTGCAAGCTGCGCCCGGCATTTCGGCCCAACTTATATTGAGTAATATAACTTTCCGGCCAACAGTTACGGTTCAGGGTGTCGAAATAAATGAAGAAAGGCTTGAAAGCGCCCCTGAAAAAAGCGAACGGGTTTTGAGGCTGGATTTACCTGCCAATCTGACTGAAATACTAATTAAGGCAAAATAAAGGCTGGATTTGGGCAATATATCCCTATTGTTTTTAATGGGAAAAGGGTTTATCATATATAATTGGGTAAAATAGTTTTTACTATTTTCAAATCACCAGCTACTCCCATTCTCAATATTTTCATCAACTCTACCTGGAATTTGTTCGGAAAGATGGCAAATAATTGACTGAACCAAAATTTAAAGCCCAAAAAATAAAAAAGACCAGCCAGAATTCAGCTATTAATGAATTAATTCCTGAAACGGATGAAGCAGAGCTTTCCGGCCATGCCCACGAGGCTGAAGCGTCCCCGGACCTTCAACGTCTATCTATTGACCCGAAGAAACCCTTTGTGATGACATCCTCAAATATACGCAGCCTGCAACAAACGCTGGGTAATAATAAAGTAGCTCGCTTGTTGGCGGACCAGCGCAATCATCCCAAAGTCCAGACTATCCAGCGTCACGGCGACCACGACCACGGCGAAGAAGAGGAAACCCCGGTCAGCCGCACTATTCTCCGGCAAACCGATAAAGAAACGAGCGGTAGTGAAACCCTCAAATCAATGGCCCCGATTCAAATTCAACGCCACCCAACCGGGACAGACTTAAAGGCCAAGCCGAGCGTTGCCAGCGCTAATCTTCAATCCGCCCAGGCCCAGGCCAAAAGTGGGGTACTTTCGGAACAAAAAGGGGATAAGAAAAGTAAAAAGAAGAAGGTTACTACCCCAGACCTTACAGTTACTATACCAACAACCCCCACAACAGTACCAGTGCCGGTTTTACCGTCAACCCTTGACCAGGCTTATGCCCAACAACTTATAACGACCCATTATGGAGTTGTCGCCGGTAAACCTATTGTAATGGGGAATATTATTACGGTTGAGGACCAGGCCGGGATTGATGACGCTTATGACACCGCCGCCATGGGCCTGGGAATGACAGTTGAAGGAGATGATGGCAACCAACGCCCCTGGGAGAAAGGCGATCACAACAAGCAAAACCCTGGTGTGAGTTTGAACGGTTTCACCGATGGCACGACAGTCTGGGTAAACAAGGCTACCGGCGACCCTACGACGATGGTCCACGAAATGTTGCATGTGAACGCCTTTTCTGACTTTAAATCCCGTACCAACGAGTTAATTGACGAGGGGGTCACGCAGATTTTGGCCGAGGAAGCAGTCACCGCCGATGGCCGCTCGATTGCCGGGTCAGAAGGTACATACCCTGAACAAAAGTTAGTGGTAGCCAAGCTCATAGCGGTTGTTGGAAAAGATTTAGTATTGAAGTCTTACTTTAAAGGAGCTTCGACTCTTATTAATACTTATGACGCTTTGATGGGCGAAGATTCTTTTGCGGCAATGATAGACCAGTTAAACCAGGGCAAACTGGATGATGTTAAGAATGGTTTAGTACCCAGGACCAAACCCCAGAAGATTCTCCTGGTCAAAAATAAAGTCAAAGATGGTTTCTTTGTTAACGAAGCCAGCATCAAGCTACTCCTGGAACATAAACCGGGGGACGCAGCCGAAATCAAGGCCGATCCTGGCATAAATGCTGAATTAGCCAGAATAGCCACCAAAATAATTACCGGCTCTCTGAAAACTTCGGATAAGGATCTGGACAAAATCGAGGCTATGTTTAGCAGCCCTGTTGTAGACAAAGTTATATTGCGGCCACTACTCACACCGCTAATCAAGAAGCTGAATTTCAAGGCCAAGAGCAAGCGATTGACTACCATCCTGGCTTAAGTAACTCTGGCAAAGCAAAAGGAGAATAGAAGGGTAAATACGGATATGTCACAAAACAATCACTCCGGCGAGGAGTTACTTGAGGCTGTTTACAAAGTAAAGAGTGAATCGGTTGGCTTACGAAAAGCCCAGTTAAAGCGGGAGGGTCTTTCTGAGGAGCGAGAAGAAAAAGCCCGGCAGCTAAACGGACAACTGGCTACTTTGCTGCAACAGGCCAAATCCGTCCCGGTCGAAATGCGCGAGGAAATCGAGCTAGTAGGCGAGGAAACGGATCGCGCCCTGCAATATGTAATCAGTAGCAACCGGAAACAGCCCCTCAACCTGACCGAAGAAGTCTATGGGTTCAGTAACGAAACTTTTGAACTGGCAAAAAAGGTCTTGAGCAAAACGGGCGACCTGACGACACTGGTCGGCCAGGCGAAACAGATGCGTCCGCGCCTTAATGAACTTCTAGCCAAAGTTAAAGCGGCATCACCGACAGAAAGCGAGAAAGATTGGCAGCGGCAGTTAGGTGAAGCTTCACTGGATATACTTTATGCCGAACACAAGGGGATTGCTCCTTTAAGTTTGCGCCTGGGCCGGTTATTACAAGAAAAGAAATAGCCGGGTTTATTCGGGATTTATAGATTAACCGTAGCGAATGGTACTGCTGATGCGAACGCGGGCCGCGCCTAAAGCCGGTAACAGGCTAGCCCCACCACTCAGGGCCAGGGCAAAGAAGAAGGTCAGCAAAATCATGCCGGGGTCAAAAACAAATGAGAGCGGGAAAGTATTTTCACCGATAACCCCGACCAGGGCTGCCGCCAGCGGATAGCCTAATACCAGGCCGAAAATGAAGCCCAACAAGCCTAACATTAAGCCTTCCACCAGGAAAATCTGGACCAACCGGGCATTGGAACCGCCCAGGCTCCGCAAGACCCCGATTTCGCGCCGCCGCTCCAAAACGTTTAACGTCAAAGTGTTTATGACCCCGATACCGCCAATCAGGGCAATAATCGCTACCATCGCGTAGAGCATAATTTGTAAAATGGCGGTTATCTGCTGGGCGCTGGCTCTGTCGCTGTAAGCGGCCAGGGTGCTTGGCGCGAGAGCCTTAAAACGGTTTTCGATGGTAGACATGGTTTGATCTACAAAAGCTTTATCATGGCCGGTGAAACTAACCGCGAAGAAATCCGAGCGACCCTGGTGGCGAAACAATCGCTCGACAGTCTGATAAGAAGTGAAAAGTTTACCAGCCGAAGTGCTGCCCAGGTACTTGCTGTTATCCTCTAGCAGACCAACAATCAAAAGCTGCCCCTGCACTTTAGCAGCTTCAACCTCAATCGTATCGCCAACCTTAATGCCTTTGGCAAGAGCCAGGCTGGTTGTCGCCAGGGCCACATTATTTTCATTATCGGTAAACCAGCGGCCCTCGACTACCGGCTTTTGATACAAGGCCGTATCGTAAGGCACTCCGTAGAGGTCAACCCTGGAAGCTTTGACGGTCAGGCGGCCCCGCGACCACGGTTCGGACTCGACCACACCATTCACCGTCTTGAGCTTTTCAGCAAAACCGTCACTCTGAAGGGTACTGAACTGGACCCAGCCATCGGCCCCATAAATATCATATAGCTCAGTGATGGTTTGCCCAACCGAAGTGCTGGCGCTCTGGGCTGCCAGGAAAGCCGCGCAACTGAGCGCTACTACTCCTAATGTCACCAGATTGCGGGTCTTGCGACGGGCCATGTTACGCAAAGAAAGGGCTACCAGGGGCGGCAACCGGCGCAGACGGGCCAGACCGCGCTCCAACCAGCCCTGCCCAAACGTGGAGTTAATGCCATAACTTGCCAGGGCTTGCCGTACCGAAATAGACGTACCGCTCCAGGCCGGAATTAAGGCCGCCAGCAGAGTTACACCAAAACCAACTGCCAGGCCCAGGTAGACCGCTTCGGGCTGAAACGAGAACCTATTTGCGTCAAAATTGACTATGCCGCCCAGGTATGCCAGAAGAAACTTGCCTAAAACAAAGCCGCCCGTGATGCCGAAAATGCTGCCAACCAGACCATAAAGTAGGGCCGTAAAGAAATAAACTTCCAGAACTTGCCGCCGGACCGCTCCGAGGGCTTTTAAAGTGCCAATTTCACCGACCTGTTCCGTCACAATGGCCGAAAGAGTATTGGCTACCAGGAACCCGCTAATTACCAGGCCCACCCCTGAAAAAGCCAGCAGCAACAAGACCAGTGTATCCAGTTCTTGTTTGCCCAGGTAGTTATCGGGGTCGCGAGCCGCAAAACCGCCAAATTGAAGGTTGCGCTTTTTGAAAACATCCTCGACTTCGCGGCGGGTTTCGTTTCGGTCCGCCAGGTCGTAGACTTTTAACAGGATTTCGTTATCGCCGGGGATGCCCAGCATCTTCTGGACATCCGGGGCAGTCGCATAGCCCAGGGTAAAATTTAATATAGCAGCGGAAGCGTTGGAAGGGGTACGTACAAAACCGCTGACGGTGAAGCGGCTTTCCTGGTTGTTGGGGCCAAACCGGTAGATAACCTCGTCACCCACCTTCAGCGTGGGTATCAGGTCGTGGGTAGATTGTTCAAAGGCGACCTCACCCTTACCCGGCATTCGGCCTTCCATCAGGTCCAGTTTATTAACCTGCAAGTTGGCGTAATCGGCGTAACCGTAAAAAGTCACGTCAATCCAATCCGGTCCGGCCCGGAACTTGGTTACATAACTGGCTCGGCGCTGGACCGCCGCGACATTCGGCAATTGAGAAAGGGCATACTGAGTGTTCTCGGTATTATTCCAGACCCACCAGCGCAAATCATCCTGGCTGGCATTGGAATAGTTATAGCGTTGGGCCTGTTCCAGGTTCCGGGCGGTTGCTACAATCGCTACAATCCCGGCTACCCCAATAAAGATACCTATCACGGTCAGCAGCGAACGAATCTTACGCCGCCGAATATCATTAATTGCTTTAAGAAAGGTCCAACGCATAAGAAAGTGCCAGGGATGATTTAGTTACCGGATTGCCAGGTACTTTTGGTCAAAAAATAAAAAACGAAAACAAAGATCATAAAAGCCAGGATGCCGACAACCGCATATTGCGGCTTAAGTCGGGCCAGGGGGTCAACGTATCTCTCGCGGGTACGAATAGTCGGGTCCACCGACCGCTTAATCTGTTCCAGTTCCAGGTCAATCGGCCCCGGTTTCCAGTTGCCGGTCAACTTACGGCCAAACCGGGTGTGTCGAGTGCCAACCATGATCAGCAAAACGGCGATTACCGCCCCAACTACAAAGATAATCAGTTCGGTAATATTATTGGGTGAGGGCATGGAACCTCCTTATTTTCGTTAAACGCTACTCGTCGTAACTATAGCCAGGTTTAAGCCAGCGAGAAGGTACACACAAGCCATCTTCTTCAACCGGGTCGTTATATACATAGCCCACCCAGGAAGCTTTGGCTTCTTCACGCAAAAGCTGCGGAATGACCTGCCCATGAATGGTCTGGCGGCCTATGGTAAAACTATCTTTCCACAAAGAAACCGCCTGGGTATAGGCATCTTCGCCAGGGTCGGTCGCCCGCAAATACATCACAAACTGGCGAGTGGTGAACTCTGGTTCAGGCAATAAGGCCAGCGTCAGGGTTACTAAAGGACACAGTAAATCGTAGGCAGATGCTTGCGGTGTCTTTAACTCTTTAGGTTTGCGATTGATTAACGGTTTCGGCATATTTAGTTTGTTGATTAAATTCAGGAATTAGAGATCGCCAAACTTCTCTTTGTTCTGTTATTATAGCCTACTGGTCAGCCCTAGTAAACCCGATCTGATTAGACATTTCTTAACCTATCCCAGAAAAAAGAAATTAAAAATCCAACTTGGCGAATTGCACTTGTAACCTTTTGGCCTTCTGATATAATAGTTGGCAAAGAGGCGCTTACCCTTTAACGAAGAAGGTAGTAACGAGCGACCTCTATGTAGGTTTTAAAAACTTATTATGATATTCTTCTCTCACATCGTTAGTATACAGGGGTCATAAACGCTAGAATTGTTAAACATAGGAGTAGATTTAGTACTTGTTTAACAAAATCTTAATAAATTCTAAAGGTTTAACCACTAAAATTAATATAGCAGTTAGCCTTTCAGAGATTTTGACTTTCCAGGCCAGCTATACTTTATAACAACCGGGTTAATCCAGTATCAAAGAGGTCGGCTTACCGGGCATTCGCATATATTGATTATCCAATTCACAACAACTTATTATCCTGGCTGTAACTGACGAGGCGGGAGCATCGAAAATTTATGATATTCTTTAAAGTATTGGCACGTATAGTAGGCCGATTTTTTAGAAGCATTGGACGGGGCTTTGGCGGCTTATTCCGTTCGGTTGCCCGGCACGAAATGTTCCTGGGGCTGGTGACAGTCATTGTAGTGGTCGTCCTGGGCGCATTTCTGATACTTAGCCTCCTTAATATAAACATTGTAATCGGACAACCCCCGGCAGTAATGGCCCCGGTTGTGGCTGTTCTGCCAGATACTACGCCCACCCCAGCCGCTACAGTCGCACCCACTACCGCACCTGTTACCAGGACTAATGCTCCCACGGCTACCGAAGCTTTCATGGTCGGCCAGATCAATGGTGATGCCGATGTAGTCTGGAATTCGCTAACGGCGACCCTGCATAACCAGTTAACCGGGGCCGGTCGGGATAAAACCTACTTCCAGCGCCTGTTCACCAGCCAGAAACAAAACGGCTTCGTTTACGAAAGTTACCAGTACATCGGAGGCGTACCCAATGACAACGGTACTTCTATTCATTTCTATGTGCTGACGGTCAAGAACAGCCAGACTAATGTGGTCAGCAAAGTACCCTGGACTTTTCAGATTGATAAAGAAGGGAAGATTGCCCAGACCGACTTCCCAACTTTAAGCGTGAATTAAACCATTTGGCCGTTTCACACGTACTAATACTAAATCCATAACGTAGTAACGCAAAATTATTTTAGGTAAGGATAGCAATATGTTTTTCAAGGTTATAGGCCGGTTAACCGCCAGTGTCTTTCGAGGTATCGGGAAATTCTTTTATCTCACTTTTCGCAGTATAAGCAAACACCCCATCAGGGCGCTTTTGTCATTAATAATAACTGTAGCAGTACTATCATTTTTGTATAGCACCAGCCTTTTCGGCCTTGCCAATCCCAGTAGTGCTAAAGCAACTGTAATCCAGGCAGTCGCGAACACCCCACAGCCGGAAGCCAAAAGCACTGAATTTCTTCTGGCCGTTAAGGATGGAAAAGGCGATGCTATGTATAACCTCCTTAGCGATAGCTACAAGAAGATACTTAAAGAACGTGGAATTAATGATGCTAAAGCCATGCAAGTCCTGGTTAGCAAGAAGCTACAGGACATAACCGGCCAGCAAGATACACGCCTCAATTACACCTTTACTTATTCCGGTGGCGCACGCTTCAGCGATGACTCGGTAGAGAATGATTTTTCCAGTACGGTCGAAAATAAAGGCACGCGAACCATTGTAACGGTCATACTAAAGCTAAAAGATAGTAAAATTACAGACGTGAGAACCGACGAACCGGTAATTTTAGCGGCCTTTAACCCTAACAAAGATGTTTCCGGCGGAGATGCCCAACTGGGCGTAGTCAGCAACAATCGCAGCCCCGTTGCGGAAGACTTTATAAAAGGACTGACCACCTTCGACGCAGATAAAATCTGGAACACTTTGTCCGATACCTACAAGGCCGAGCTTACCACCAAAAGCGTCAGCCGCGATTCTATGTCGAAAATATTTGATCAGGTTAAGACCGGCAACGCCGCGAAAACCAAAAATAGAAGTATCATTACTTATGATGGCTATGCCTACCTGGAAACAATTAATTTCCCGAATGGAATTACCGTCCACGAATTTATTTCGGTATTAAGTATTTCGGATAACCCAAGCCAACCGAGGTACAGCATTGTAATGGACTCGACTAACAAAATTATCAGGTTGGGCAACGATAGCGCCCAGGATCCCATCTTCGCCTCCTTACTTGGCCGGAGCCAGGGGCAATAAACCAGCTTTTTTGGGCATCAGGCGGTCGCTCGACTTTGTAAACTAAAGCGAGGAACAGCCGAACAAAGAACAGGAAGTTAAACCATGGAAAACGTTAGAAGCAAACGCAGGCCCGTCCAGACGCAAGATGATGTGGACGTTGCCATAGACAAAATGAAGCACCAGTGGAAATATAACCCCATCCGCCGAACCTGGTGGCGTTATCTGCTGGTCTTCGCAGTCATATATGCTCTTATAAGCTTCTTTGGACCAAGCTTTAGCACTGGTGGGCCAGCCGGTGTCGCCAGCACTATTGTTAATCTGGCAATTCAGTTAGCTGTAACATCTCTTTCTGTCCTACTTTTCATCTACATTCAGATGTTTGCTATTTCCAAGCCGCGTGTCTACTGGTTAAAACCCTACGAAACAGGTGTCAGTTTCAATGATTACCGGGGTAATCCGCAGGTGCTGGAACTAGCCCGTGAAGTAGTATTACTGCTCAAAGGTTCCAAAGATTTTAAGAACATGGGCGGCGAAGTTATTCGCGGTCTGCTTCTGGAAGGCGACCCTGGCGTTGGCAAGAGCTTCCTGGCCCAGGCCATCGCAACCGAGGCCGGAGTGCCTTTCGGCTATTGTAGCGCCCCCAGTCTGCAAAGCCCCTTCCTGGCCGGTGGTATGTTGAGTATTCGGGCCTTATACCGCAAAGCCCGCAAACTATCCGGCCAATACGGAGCCTGTATCCTGTTCCTGGATGAAATTGATGCCATCGGCCAGAGCCGCTCTAACGGCAATAATGGGTCAGGTGGTATGATGGGCATGGGCG
>JAYSYV010000841.1:0-1367 GCA_043727245.1 Chloroflexota bacterium
CCTGTCGCCACGGTGCTGGTCCAGTCCGGCACCCTGCGGATCGGCGACTCGATCGTGGCCGGTGGTGGCTACGGCCGAGTCCGGGCCGCAATCGCTTATTGTGCCGCGCCAGGCCAATCATCATCTGGCTCACCTGGCCAATAACAAGAAAATGGTAGTTCTCGTGCTGAGCAGGCCCCGCGCTACCGAACGTTTCTGGCAGGAACGGGCCAAACAGTACCGAAGGCTAGCGACTAAAATTCAAATTCTTGGAGTTTTCCCTGATGAAAAGCAGCTAGAGCTACATGAGAAGTTACTGGCAAAAGTTGGCCTGAAAGGTACAACAGTTTTCCACATTAGCGAACTATTGAGCAATTTTTATGAACACAGTTAAAAGCGGTAGTTTATGACTCGACAAGTTACTATAGTATGCTATCATGACTCAATAACTGGAAAAGCAAAAAGCGACCCTCAAGGAGTCGCTTCAGCCGCAATTCTAACTCATTCTTTGCCGGTTCGAGTTAAGATTGCTAACCAGCTATCGATTGGTGATAGCGGACTGAGTTGTATTTTACCACGCAGCCGAAGGTTTTGTATAGGCGTATGCCTATCCATATGCGTAGGCGTGTTGGAATTTTGCCCTAACCCTCAAAAAGCTATCCCTAACCATCCCTTATTAGAAGTGAATATTAACAAATTAATTATTAAGTTCACGTGCCTTTTTGTTTTCATTGCCAGGGGCAGAAACAGGTTTAGCACGCAACTTAATAATTTTCAGTTATGTAAAAAAGTTAAAGGTGATGTTAATGAATATCGAGTAACACTTCTTTAAAAGGACAAAAAAAACCTGACCGCCAAGTCAGGTAAATTTTGAAACATTTTCTATATTCCTGAAAATCCTGTAACCGTCTCAAATGTTCAAGGATTTTCCAAGTAGCAAGCCCTAACGAGTAGGGAGCTTTTCACATTGCTATTTTTAATGATAGCATGAGGAGTCTCTACCGTCAATAGGTGGAGTTTTCTATGTCTCAAAATCTAATCTACAGTTTAACTAGCCCGGTCAGGTGGGTACGGACGACCCGGCGTAACCCCTGCCCGGTTTGCGGCAAAGCTGGTTTCTGCGAAGTAAGCGACGACAACCAAACCGCCCACTGCATGAGTACCCCCAGCAGTGTAACCATGCGCCACCGGCTAGGCGGCTGGCTTCATGAACTAGCCCCGAGAGCCGTTGTTACAATTCAAGACTTCAAAAATAGCCTTGCCAAAAAAGAGCCCCAGGACCAGGACCAGAGCATAAAAGAAGATAAAGAGATAGCTCGGCCCCTTGAAATACAACCTGTACCCCTAAGACCGGAACAAATTGACCAGGTTAATAGAGCTTTCTTACA
>JAYSYV010000842.1:0-4476 GCA_043727245.1 Chloroflexota bacterium
ACCGCCGGGAGAGGCCGTTCCAGGCGAATGTTGACATTTAATTGGGCGGCATAAGCCAGGTTTGCTTCAAGTGCCTGCCCAATGACCGGCCCTAATTCCAGCGGGCTCATGTCAAAGACCATTTTGCCCGACTCGATTTTCTCAACGTCTAAAATATCATTGATGAGCCGGACCAGCCGCTCACTATTTTTATAGGCGATTTCGACCATTGCGGTGGCCTGGGCCGGTAGTTCTCCGGCGACACCTCCCAGTACCAGGCCAAGCGAACCTCGGATGGAGGTAAGCGGTGTCCTGAGTTCATGACTGACCGTAGAAACGAATTCATTTTTCAGTCGTTCAATTTCTTTGCGCTGAGTAATATCCTGGGTCATTACCATACCCGCCACGATTTCACCCTCTTCATTTTTAACCGGGACAGCTTTTACCCAGTAAGTGCTACCATTACTCACAAGGTCTTCAAAACTTACTTCGCGTCCTTCCAGGGCGGCTCGGTAATAAGGCTCTAACTTTTTAACCCTAGCAGGAGATAGTATTTCCGAGAGGGTCTTGCCTTCCATCCATTTTGGAGAATAATTATTGGTAGCTAAAAGAGTCCCTTCTACCTTTAGGTAGCGCAAATCGGCATCGTATAAAAAGACTGCTGTATCGGGTAAATTGCGGGCCAGGATGCGGTATAACTCTTCACTTCTAAGTAATACTTCACGCGCTTGCTTGCTTTCGGTAACATCATAGAAAGCGCTAAGGGCGTACATGGTATCGTTCAATTCGACTACCTGGCAGGAAGCTATGACGAAGCGCGGGTCGCCCTGTTTGTCGTAGATTATAGTTTCAAATTTTTGAACGAAATTATCTTCAGGTAGTAAACTGCTTAACTGAAGGCGCAATAAGGGATTGATAGGTTTGCTCTCGCTATCAACCCTTTTTGTTAACTCTGCCTGGCTAAAACCGCTTAACTTCTCGAACATCTGATTGACAGCTATGAAATCGCCAGTTTCCAGGGTGGTGAAAGTAAAGGGAATTGGGGCATTTTGAAAAAGTTTGGAGTAAAAGTTAGTGTCCTGAAGGTCGGCCACTTGCGTGCGTAACCGGGTTATTTCGGCCAATATTTGTTGCCTTGTTAGTTTGACAGGTTTCGATGCCATGTAAATCTTATTTTTCTTCTTTATGATTTCCTCAAGGTATGGCTATTGCTCTATATTTAATGAGTTAACCCTGGGATTGGTAAAGAGCTGTTTATTCTACCTATTTCCGGTTTTAAGGTCAGACGTTTGAAAAGTTACAACCAGACTATGTACTAGCCTATAAGGCTTTTTCTGTAATGAATACTATAGATAGTATACATTACGCCAGGCCGATGTTGGGAATTAAAAGGGAAAGTTAACGGAAACTACATAAATAGCTTTAAGTGCATAATTATATTTACAAAATTGAGTTTTGATTAGAAAGAGTAAGGAAATGCTGAATAATCCTGAAGAAAGTGACGCTGAAAAGGACCAGGGGCCAGTCAGTCCAAAATTAACCGAAAGTAAAAAGGTCTCCTCAAAAGAAGCGAGTTTAGCTGATAATCTATTAAATATGTTTGGGCAAGCAGGAGCCGCTGCCGGAAACCTGGCCGGAACTACTTTCCAAACCCTGACTAACGCAGTCGGGTCGGGCGGTCAGATGGCCGGGCTGGTACTGGCCGGTAAACTCAGCCGGGGGCAAGTACCAAACTATGGCTATGCCGAATTGGCCCGTTTGTTTGAAGAATGGCTGCGTAAACAAAAACGCGGCGAGGTCAGCCGCTCTCCAACGCAGGTCGAAGAAATAGAAATATATCTGGTCCGGCTGAAAGAAAGCGGCTTCTTGTCCGGCAGCTATCTGTTCGTCTTTGCGCCCACCAATTCGGCGGCTTTGAACGCTTTCGTGAGCGCTGAGAAAGCCCGGACCAAAGACCATAACGGTATTGCTCTGGTCATCGAACAGTGGGATACCGGGCAGTCTAGCCTGGCTAAAGATTTAAATTGTTTTGTATGGTGCGCCGGAGTGCGGCTGGGGAAAGACGGAGCGGCCCCGGATTATGTTTCGGCCTGGCTGGTAGACCTGACCGGCAGTCAGTTCAAGAAACGCGATTTAATCGAAGAAAACCCGAAACAACCCCACACGCCCAGGTCGGACGCTACTTTCACCGGGCGAGGTGACATCCTTTCGGCTATAGCCAGCTCGGTGCTTTCGACCGACCTATCCGGGCAGGGTTTGCCCTGGCTTTTTTCGGTCAGTAGTGTTGGTGGAGCCGGGAAAAGCTATTTATTAAACCAGATCCAGCAAAATTATGCGCCCCGCTTAATATCTGCCCGCCTGGACCATGTAGATTACGGCGAGGCTAACGGCGATTTAATTAGCCTGCTCGGTATCCTGGCTTCAAAATTCCGTAACACGGGCTGTCCCACACCCGCTTTTGATAAGCTTTTCAGGCAGATAACTCAATCCACTGAGGAAGACGAAAAAAAGAAACAAAAGCTGGACGTAGCTCGCGAAGTTGGCCGGGTGGTCAGCGGTGCGGCAGCTCGTAAAGTGGCCCTGCAACTCAGTAAGACTTTCAATAAATTGTGGTTCGTTAAACATGTGCCGGGCTTTATCGGGGTCGGGGCCACTTTACTCGAAATGGGCATCGGTCTCTTTGGGCAGCTAACCCAGGAACAACAGGCCGAGATTGATACTTTGCTAACCAGCATGCCCGTCCAGGACTTGACCCAGGCTCTTATAGGCGACATGAACAAATTTGTGGCCCAGCAGCGCGAGAAATACTACCTGTGGCGACGGCCTTTGCTGGTCTTTGATACCTATGAACAGGCCAGTCCGGTGGTAGACCAATGGCTGCGGACGCTTTTGCTGGCTAACCCGGCCTTCCGGGTGTTGGAGCCGGTGGTACTTATCGCCGGACGCTTCGAGTTATTGACTTACGATTCGCGTTGGTCGGATTTTCAGAGCGGCCTAAGGAATTTCCACTTGCAACCTTTTGATTTTAACGAAACTAGCGAATACCTGCATAAACAGGGCATCACCGACCCCCGGCGCATCGCTAACCTGTACGAACTGACTGGCGGCTTGCCTTTGTTCCTGCACCTGGCGGCGAACCTGACCAGCGAATCGACCATTATCAAGGTGCTGGCCGAGCGTATGCTGGAAGAAGTAGCCCCGGAGTGGCACAACGCCTTCCTGGAAATGGCCGTCCCGGACGGTTTCAACCTGGAAACAGCCCGGCGCTTTACCAACCCTAAAACCCAGGCCGAGCCTTTCTTTGAAGCGTTAGTCCAGGCATCTTTTGTGGAATACCGGGGCAATCTCTGGCATTTCCTGGCCCCGGTCCGCCAGATTTTCCTGCGCTACCGTGAAATGAAGGGGAAGTAATTAATGGTTAGTAGCCAGCACTTCGCGCAAATTTTGCATTAGAATATCGGTCTGTTCAGGCGTACCTATGCTGATGCGGAAGGCGTTTTGCAAGTGCGGCTTGTTGAAATAGCGAATAAAAACTCCCCTGGTTGCGAGCGTCTCTTTGACATAACGGGCGTTACCCCGGTGGACCCGGCAGAAGATAAAGTTTGAGGAGCTTGGCAGCGGCTCGATACCTTCCAGACCTTGCAGCAATTCAAAAAGCCTGGCCCGTTCGGCCACAATCAGGCCGACTTTCTCCTGCAACCAGGCTGGGTCTTTCAGGGAGGCCAGGGCGGCAACCTGTGCCGCCACTGTGACATTATAAGGCTGCTTGATTTTCCAGAGGTGTTTGATTACGGCCAGGGGGAAGATGCCGTAACCTACCCGCAGCCCGGCCAAACCGCTCAGTTTTGAAAAGGTCCGCAAGACCACCAGGTTTTCATATTCGTTGGCAAGCGCCCCGTAACTGGACCCGGCAAAGTCGTGGTAAGCCTCGTCCACCACTACCAATTTACCGGTCGCCAGCAAGGCTCGGATAGTTTCTTCCGAACATTGGTTGCCGGTCGGGTTGTTGGGGGTGCAAATAAAGATAATTTTGGTGCGGTCGTCTACCGCTTTCAGGGTAGCGGCCAGGTCTACGTCGTAAGTCTGTGAATGACGCGGTATGGCCCGTATTTCGGCCTGGTACTGTTTGCCCAGAAAGGAATACATGCCAAAAGTCGGCACAAGGTCAATGATGTTATCACCGGGTGTGATAAAGAGCTTGATAATTAGCTCTAAAAGCTCGTCCGAACCGCTTCCGACCAGCAATCTTTCTTTATCAAAGCCGCTAAACTTTTCCAGGGCTTCGCGCAGGAAAAGACAGGCCGGGTCGGGATAAATATGATAGTAGCGGTTGCTGCTGAGGGCTTCCAGGGCCGCCGGGTCGCAGCCGTAGGGATTTTCGTTAGCGTCCAGCTTGACTATTTTCTCAATCGGGATGCCCAGCCGTTCGCTGAGTTTTTCGAGCGGCTCGATGGGGATGTATTCCTCTAGTTGAAGCAGGTCGGGCCGCATCATTTT
>JAYSYV010000843.1:0-1365 GCA_043727245.1 Chloroflexota bacterium
AGGTCCAGGCCGAGTAAAGGCCAGCGCCCCAGCAAGGCCGAGAATGAGTTCAGAGCAATCACCAGTAAAGAAGTGGCACTGGCAAGGCGCATGGGGAAACTCAACAGCAACACCAGGGCCGGTACTATCAAAAAGCCGCCCCACCCCGAATAGCCCGGTCAGAAGACCCAATCCCAGCCCAATTACCCCTGTTTTTAGCCAGGTTTGGTTCAAACCGGGTAATTCGGATGACGGCATTTTTCGTATTGAGGGTTTGAGCATCAGGATAGCCACGAGACCATTCTTTTCTGGGGGCCAGCCCTACTAAAAATGGCAAGATAAGTTATACTGAAACCAACCAAAATCTTTAAGTTTCAGCAGGACTATTTGCTATGACCCCGTCACTAGAAAGTCCACCGCAGCCTGCCCAGGCAGCGGTTCAAATTTACCAGTTCCACGTTTTATTACTCACCATCAGCCCGGCTATCTGGCGGCGCTTTCTTATTCGTAGCGATAGCACTATCGCTGATCTCCATTATATCCTGCAGATTGTTATGGGCTGGGATGACGAACATCTTCACCAGTTTTCTATTCACGGTAGACATTTCGGAGTTGAACATAGTGGCGGCATCGACTTCACCACTGATCCAAAGAAAATCTATCTGCACGATTTCAAATTTCGGCTCAAGGAACGCTTTCTTTACGAATATGACTTTAACGACTACTGGCAGCTTCAAATCCGTCTGGAACAAATAGTCCCCTTTAATCCGGCTAAAACTTATCCGTTTTGTATTGGGGGTGCAAGGAAAACTCCCGATGAGGACTGCGGTGGTCCCCAACGATTTATGGAATAAGAAGTTAAGATGGAGTTAGCCCTGTGGGATAAAAAATTTCGCCTGGCCGAGATTATGTCGGCCCTTTTGCCCACTATTTACGATGAAACTGCCAGTATCCGCTCTGCCGTTGATCCGGTGAGGGTCGAACTTACAGACATCTTACAAGATTTAGAAGAGGCGATATTCAACCGGTTCAAGATAAACCAGCGCCTCAAATTGTATGCCTCAGGGGAGGTGGATTGGCGTTGGAAAGAACTTGAAAAAGAAAAACCAAAGACATATAAAAAGAGCGCGAGTGCGAAGAAGGCTATCAAATGAAAATAACAATTCAAATCCTGCTCGAAACCAACGAGCAGGCTGGGAAAGCCCCGATTGTTGAAGAAATCTTCAGCTTTGAGCGAACCGAGCAGGGTGACAAACTTGCCCCTGAAAGCCTGGGTTTAACTCTTGATGAGGCCAAATCTTTATTAGCCAGTGTCCAGAAAAAGCTGGTTAGTGAACAAGTTACGAATTATCTTTCCCAGAAGAGCAACTGCCCGCAGTGCCACAA
>JAYSYV010000844.1:0-1364 GCA_043727245.1 Chloroflexota bacterium
TGTAAAAGTAGCCGAGCGCCGCCCGGCGGTTCTGTTAAATGAATTGTCCAACCTGGTTGTTACCAGCCAGTGGGAGCAGCACCTGCGCCGCATCCTTGACACTTATACAAATGCCGCGGATAGCGAGGACGAACAGAGTATTGGGGTCTGGATTAGCGGTTTCTTTGGGTCCTGTAAATCTCTCTTAATGAAGGTGTTAGGAGTTCTTTTGCACGGCGGCGAACTAGAGGGCCAGTCCGTCCACGAAGTTTTTATGAACCGGGTAGCTCCCAACAGCCCGGAAAGGTCGGCCCTTCAGCGTTACCTGGCGATTTGTCAGCGTAAAATTGAAACGACCTACGTTGGTGGGAACCTGCACGCCATGCAAACGGCTCATACCGACCCCTGGCTTTAATTGCCTTCAAGTTATTTGCAGTCCAGCAGGGTTATACCCAGAACTGGCCCCTGGCCTGGGCGGTTGAATACCATATAGACACGCGAGGTTTAACTGAAAAGTTTAGACAAGCTGCCAGTGGTATTAGTGGTATGGACTGGGAAGATATTGCCGTAGACCCCGAATTCTACCTTGAACAGCTTTATGAGGCGGCTGTTCAGGTGCTGCCCGACCATTTCAAAGGTGGGGTTACAGCCGTTGAACACGCTGTTACTACAGTTATGCAGAGCGGAATAGACACAAAAATGCTGGTGGAGCGTCTATGCCGCTGGTGCGAAGCTCACGAAACAGGCGGCAAACGGCATAAACTATTACTCCAGCTTGACGAATTGGGACAGTGGATTACCGGTGGTAATCCTAACTCACGCACCATGGAAGTGCAGGTGCTATCCGAGGCCGCCGCTACCTTTGGTAAAGGGCGCATCTGGCTGGCTGTTACGGCGCACGGGGATGTCCAGGCCCTCCGTAATAATGTCCAGCAGGAATATTACGCTAAAATCATCCAGCGCTTTGGCGTACCATGCAAACTTTCCAATGAGGACATAAGTAAGGTGGTTGAGCAGCGGTTGCTCATGAAAACTCAGGAAGCTCGCCAGTATTTACAGGCTTTGTTCCAGCGAAGGAGCGGCGAGATGGCCGACCTGGGCAGTCTGAAAGAACCCAGGCGGGTATACCCAGGCCCGGATAATGCCAGTTTCCCCCTGTTTTACCCCTTCTTACCCTGGACCTTGACGGTTATTCCAGACGTAGTAAAGGGCATTGCTCAAGCAGCCGGCCGGGATGAGGCGCTTACCGGGTCGAACCGAACCATGATAGGGGTGGTCCAGGGGGCTATCATTGAAACGCCTGGTTTGTTGCAAAGCCAGGTTGGAAAGTTAATAGCCCTGGCGGACCTCTATGACCAGCTTGCCAGTGATGCTCCAATTGTAAC
>JAYSYV010000845.1:0-1364 GCA_043727245.1 Chloroflexota bacterium
GCCGGGTAAACCCGCCGCGATTTTTATGAGCAAGCGGACCAGGCGGGGTTTGAAGAAGTTGAGGCGGGGTATGAATAATGTGCTGGACCAGGATATTACTCAATTCGGTCAACGGGTGGAGTTTTACGATGGTATTCCAATCATTGTGGACGATAACATTTCGGACACGGAAACGGCTGGAACCAGCACGGACTGTTCGAGGGTTTACGCGGTGCAGTTCGGCTACGGCCAGGGGATTATGGGCCTGATGAATGGGATGTTACAGGCGGATGAAATTGGAAGCCTGGAAACAAAGGATGCCTTCCGTACCCGGATTAAGTGGTATTGCGGGCTTTGTAATTTCCGGGACCTGGCTCTGGCGATGATGACGGGAGTTCGTCCGAACTAAGGCCGGGTGGTTTCCTTGATGTCTACCTCCCTACAGCGGGCCAGGTAAAGCTGGCCCGCTTTTTAGATTAAGTTGAAGGCGCAGATGGGAAGGGTTCAGGAGGTGCGCAAAGCATCAGTTTCAAAGTAGATCCTGGCGCGGGCAATGAGGTCGTTTTCCAGGTCGTAAATTACGCATATGGGGACGCGGACCTGGCCGGGGCGGGGCTGGATGCCGGCATACTCTAAAAGCTGCTCGCCTACGACTTCGGCTTCGAGGGTGACGTTTTTCTCGGCAAAGATGAGGTTTTTGATTTCAGCATCGGCATTAAAGGCAATGTGGTAAAAGAAATGCAACATCTGGCCGACCTGTTCCCGACCGTGAGATTCCTGGCCGGTGGCCATAATTGTAAAGACGACATTTTCGGCAAGTTTGGAGGTGTCGTGCTTCTCGGCGTAAGCCAGGAAGTTTTCACGGGCTTTTTCTGACATAAATTTCTCCTTAACCTGGGTGGTGGGTAAATTGCACTGGTGGAAGGGATGGAGATGGAGAAAACTTACGGCGTGCTGTGCAAGCTACCCTGGTTGATTGGACACAAAGGACGGGGCAAATTTGCGGATGATAAAGGTTACGGTATTATATTAGCAATTTAAGCTTTAATTTGCAATAGAGAAATTTAGCGGGGTTAAGGTTATATGACAACCCGATTGCAATTCTTAAATGGAATAAGGGCGGAGTTGCAGGACCCTGGACCGGTCAACTTTGTGTGGCCGGACGCGGTTTTGCAATCGTTTTTGAATGATGGGCTTAACCAGTTGGCGATTGAGCTGGTTCCGGTTAAGGAAATATCTATTGCGGCGGTGGTAGGGCAAAGTGATTATGTTATTTCTACGGGTACGCTGGCGCTGGGTCCGGGCGGGATAAGCGGGGTGCAATTTCCGGTGGGGTTTGTGATACCGTCCGGCAGTACCGGACCGCAGTATGTGGGTGCGAGTTA
>JAYSYV010000846.1:0-4470 GCA_043727245.1 Chloroflexota bacterium
ATTGCTCGGTTCTGTATTTTTTTGCTCAAGTCTCAGGCTCCCCTTTAAACAAAGAAATTACTGACCAGAATGAAACAAATAGGAAACTTACAGATTTAATCTTCCCAATCAAAAGCGCCTTCCCGCCAGGCAAAGAGAATGGCTACCGCCAGAATTGCCACGAAGACAAACATATCGCCAAAGGCGACAAAGCCCAGCCGTTTGAACACTACGCCCCAGGGAAACATGTAAACCATCTCCATATCAAAGGAAATAAAGACCAGGGAAAGCACCGCGTATCGCAGCCGGAACTGGACCCAGGTCTTGTTTTCGGTAGGAGCACCCCATTCCACCGGGGCAGTGCGATCTGGATTTACTGCCTCAGCTTGATCAGAAACCCTGGTGGATACCGGATTTACTTCCGCTACCTCTTCCTCTTCTTCTTTATCTTTCCCTTTAAAAAACTGAGATGTTCCAACTTTTACTATCCTAAAGGTGCGAGGGCCGCTGATCGCCAGGCCCAGGATAGAGAAACAAAGCCCCAAAAGCCCAAAAATAGTGATGTAAAAATAATCATTGAGCACTGGCTTAGGCTGCTCCTTTACTAAACCGGGTCGTGAATACTTCTTTGGATAATTCACGACCCGGTTTAGTAGAAAATAAGGCGGAGAAACGGTTGGTAGCTAACTAGCTAGAAGTTGTAACCGGTTGGTACTGACTCCCCCAGGGATTTAGATGGACTTCAAATTAAAGGTTTTCTTACCTTCACCGGATACCGGGATGGTATTACCGGCAGCCTCACCGGTGACGTCGTAACCTTCTTCCTCAATAGCCGTTTTAAGAGCCGGTTCGGTAACGGTCGCCGGGTCGAAAGCTACATACACTTTTTTGCTGGGCAAATCTACCTTTACCTCACTGACTCCTAAATCTTTGGTTGCCCTGGTGATGGAGTTAACGCAATGCTCACAACTTACCCCCGGCACGTCAAAAGTTAATTCTTGCATTTTAAGTAGTTCCTTTCTAATCCTTGTTTTAACCAATCGATTAGTTTTCAATTAGCTTACTTTGTCAAAGTCTGTACAGGAGCTTATCTGTTTAGAATGGGCGTTCAATCAAACCGCTCAGAGTGGCTGCATCAACCGCTCAGAGGACCGGCCTTAAGCTGCAAATAAGCTCCTTCCTTTCTTTACCTTTACTTACGTGCTTACACTACATTCAGCACGTAAGTAAAGGTTACAACCTGGCCCTGGTACTGGAATTCGGCCCAGATTTTGTACTTACCGGGCTTCTCGAATTTTAGATCATAAGCTACTTCCGGTCCGTATCGTACACTCGCATTCACTTCATTGTGCGGAGATTCAGCCCCGCCGATTGAAGAGCTCATTCCTTGCTGCGGGGCCTGGACCTGGTTCATCGGCATAGGAGTTGCACTTGGAACGTGACCGTGCAGATGGCGGAAGGAGTTAGTGTCCTCGCCGATTATGATCAGGTGGCCGGGCTCGCCCAGGTAAGGTTCCAGTCCCTGGAACGGTTGGCCGTTCTTTTCAAACTTGAATTTTACCTCGGCACTCTGGCCTGCCCTTAACTCCGGCTTTTGGAGGGTTACTAACAAACCGGAAAGCTGCTGCACGGCTGGTCCACCGGCAATTAAATTGGCTCCGGGGCCAGGGGTTGAATTGCCGTCACCCACCGTCAGATCACGGCGGTAGAGGATTTCCTGTCCGTTCGCCAGGTCAAACTCGTTGTAAAGCCGGTACTGGCCGTCCTCAGGAAATGTTACTGTAAAGGTATATAGTCCCTGGCTGGTGCCCTCCGGGTGCAGGTGACGGTAGAAAGAATCATCACCGTTTACCACTATCAGGTGCATCAGCCTGGTGTGTTTAAGCTTCAACCCCTCCGGGGTTATCGGCTGGCCGGTCCGTACGTCCGTCAGGCGGAAAATGAGTAAAGTCGGCTGGTTTGGCTGGGCTTTTTCGGGGAAGGTGCTGACTTCTATCCGGGCATCCCCCATCTGGTAAACAGCCGGGAAAGCTACCACATTAGCGGCCGGTATAATATCTGGCTCAACCGTTCCAGCCTGAACCGAACTACTACCACCCTGAGTTGAAGCGCTGTGGGTTACGCCTGTTCGAGTAAAGCTATCATAAGCCTGCCAGCCGATTAGTACCACCAGACCAATCAGAACCACCAGCAACCCGGCTTGCCAGGCCAGGGCCAGTCGCCCGGCCCGTTTTTCGGCCGGTGTTAGTGGGCCGGTGGGCCGCCCTCCGAACCGGTTGAGCAAGAGCGAGTTGGAAATGACCGAAACACTGCTGATAGCCATGGCCCCGGCTGCCAGGATCGGGTTGATGATCCCAAAGATCGCCAGCGGAATAAGCAGGACGTTGTAGAAGAAAGCCCAGAACAGGTTCTGCTTGATCTTGCGCATGGTGGCTTTCGACAGCTTAATAGCAGTGGCAATCGTTCTGACATCGCCGTGCATAAGCGTTATGTCGGCGGCTTCCATGGCAATATCGGTGCCTGTCCCTATTGCCATGCCTACGTCGGCCTGGGCCAGGGCCGGGGCATCGTTGATGCCGTCACCGACCATAGCTACGACCTTACCTTCAGCTTGAAGCTGGCGGACCATGGCCGCTTTGTCGCCCGGCTGGACTTCGGCAAAAACCCTTACAATCCCAGCCTGGCTGGCAATTGTCTGGGCCGTGCGCCGGTTGTCCCCGGTCATCATTACCGGTTCGATGCCCAAACGCTTCAGTTCCGCCACGGCTTCGGCGCTGCCCTCTTTAATCGTATCGGCTACCGCCACCAGCCCGGCTATCTCAAACCCCATTTCCTCAGGCTGGTGGGCTACCAGCATGACGGTTTTACCCTGGCTTTCCAGGCGGCTCATCTCTTCCTCGACATCAGGCCCGATAGCAATGCCGTATTGGGTCAGAAGCTTGCGGGTGCCGACCAGCACCGGGGTACCCTGGACCGCCGCGCTTACCCCGGCCCCGGTATAGCTTTGGAAATCCTCGGCCTGCTCGCCCGGAAAATCCAGCTCCAGACCATTAGAACGGCCTCCCCGGACAATCGCTTCACCTAGCGGGTGTTCGCTCCCCTTTTCGACCAGGGCCGCCAGCTTGAGTACCGCGCTCTGTTGCAACCCAACAAAACCGACCACATCGGTCACCTCGGGTTTGCCTTTGGTGAGAGTGCCGGTCTTATCCAGGATTACAGCCTTGATCTTGCGGGCCCGTTCCAGGCTCTCGCCACCCTTGATCAAAATTCCCTTTTTCGCGCCTACTCCGGTTCCAACCATGATGGCAGTAGGGGTTGCCAGGCCCAGGGCGCAGGGGCAGGCCACTACCAGGACAGCCACAGCCGGTAGCAGGGCTGCCTGGAAATCGTGGCCGGTTAAGAGCCAGCCCAGGAAACTTAAAATGGCAATGCCGATTACAATTGGCACAAAGATACCGCTTATAGTGTCGGCCAGGCGCTGAATAGGCGCTTTACTGCCCTGGGCCTGCTCGACCAACCGGACAATCTGGGAAAGGACAGTATCCCGGCCGACCCGGTTAGCCCGCACCCGCAGGAGGCCCTTCTGGTTGACGGTGGCCCCGATGACCTTGTCGCCCGGTTCTTTTTCCACCGGCAGGCTCTCACCCGTAAGCATGCTCTCATCCACGCTGCTGCGGCCAGATTCGATTGAGCCATCCACCGGGATTTTTTCACCGGGGCGCACCAGCACCAGGTCCCCGACGTTTACCTGGGATAGGGGTAAGTCCAACTCAAGGCCACCCCGAATAACCCGTGCTGTTTTAGCCTGGAGGCCCATCAGTTTGCGGATGGCTTCGCCGGTCCGGCCTTTGGCTACCACTTCTAAAAACTTGCCCAGGTAGATCAGGGTTATAATCAGGGCCGCCGTCTCGAAGTAAGTAATGGCGTCGCCCCCGGCTGGGCCGGTTCCCATGCGAGTGCTGCCGTAACTATTGCCGGCTATTAGCAGCCAGACACTGTACAGATAAGCTACGGTCGAACCCATCGAGATCAGGGTATCCATATTGGCCGAGAAGTGGCGGGCGGTTTTGAGGGCCACCCTGTGAAACTCCCAGCCCACGATAGCCCAGACCGGGGTGGTCAGGGCAAACAACAGCCAATCCCGCAGCCGGGCATCCAGCCAGGTCATGCCGAACATATTGATTACAAAGACCGGCACGGTCAGTGCAAAACCCAAAATCAAAAGATTACGCCGACGGCTGATTTCTTTTTGCCGCCGAAGCGCATTACGATCCACCGGTTCGTCAGGGGTGGTGGCGGTGACAACCGGGGCCGGGACGGGCGGCAAACCCGGCGTTTTCTGACCGGCAACACTAGAAATTTCGTCAAAGGCCCCATCGGCCGCCGGAGGAGCGTAAATTACAGTAGAATTAGGTTTACTGGCGCTTGCTGGTGAAACGAAATTTGACCGGACTGGAACTTCCTCGTTTGGTTTTAGAATCTCTTCGGCAT
>JAYSYV010000847.1:0-1364 GCA_043727245.1 Chloroflexota bacterium
TATATTACCTCAGAATGCAATGCATTTGCCTTCTTCAAATCTTATTGAAGCCATTTCCCCTTCTAAAATTGTGTAAAGTCGAGCTAAGAGCGTGTTTTAGCCATGATAGAACAATCCCCTTTGATTAGATATATAAAGTGTGTGGGAATATAATGCAACTATAAAGTAACAACAATGTTTAAATCTGTCAATATTGGATATATACAAATAAAGTTCGTAAAGGAATTTGAAATACCTATCAAACTCCTTACGTACTCATGCTATATGTTAAAGGTAGAGTAAAGATATAACCCTATACCCTGAACAGCTATACTACCCTTTAGATGATGGTTTACCACGTCTACCCTTTTCAGGTACTAAATCTGCATTGGATAAAGGCGAGTTATCTTTATAAGCTGAAGCTAACAGGTTGACATTATCCTTTTTCAAGAGATATTTAGACTTAAATGGTGACTTTGAGTTCAAAATGGTATGATTGATAATGGTAGTATGGAGAGTAGTACGGCTTTCTTATTTGACAGTTACCCACAAAATGTGCTAAAAAGTCTTATCCGTCCAACAGATAATATCCTTTAATAGCTCTTAAGAAACTATCAAAAGGTTGGCCCTGGCGGCTAAACTACTCCATTAAATATGGATTGTCCGGGACATTCCCCTTGATTCAACTCTTCTAAATAAAATTAATTAAACAAGGAAGTTAAAAGCAATGGCAACTCAACCAATGGAAGGTAAAATTACTCTCAACCTGGAAAGGCCCAGCGCCAGCGAGGTTAAGCTCGAAGAAGTGGCCCTGCGGCTGCACCCGGTTGATGACGTGGCAATCGTCAAGAAAACTTTGATGCCCGGCCTCCTGGTTGATACCGGCTCGGAAAAAGGAAAAGTAAAGGTCCGGCAGCTTATTCAGCCCGGCCACAAATTCGCCCTGAACGATGTAGCCGAAGGCGACCCGGTGCGCCGCTATGGGCAAATTATCGGTTTTGCCACCCAGCCCATAACCGCTGGGGACCATGTTCACAGCCACAACCTGGCCGTCCAGAACTTCGCCCGCGATTACGCTTTCGCCAGTGAAGTTCGCCCGGTAGAATTTGTTCCGCCAGGACAGCGCCGCACCTTCCAGGGCTATCTGAGGCCGGATGGTCGGGTTGGCACTCGCAATTATGTGGCAATCCTGGGTTCGGTCAATTGCAGCGCCTCGACCATTAAAGCAGTTGCTCGCACTTTTGGGCCGGATGACCTCAAAGATTATCCCAACGTGGACGGCGTAATCGGCCTGACCCACAAAAACGGCTGCGGCATGCGCCACGGTGGGGATGCGGTAGCCCAGTTGCAGATGACCCTGGCCGGTTTCGCCAATCATCCCAACG
>JAYSYV010000848.1:0-1363 GCA_043727245.1 Chloroflexota bacterium
AACCCACCTCATAGAAATCGTAAATATTGATACGGCTGTAATGTCTGGTTGGCGCGAGAAGATAGCCCTGAAGAGTATGAGGTATCCTTCCTGGGAGCAGCTTTTTAGAATTGTTGAAACGGCTTTTGACAACTTAGCCACCGATACCAGTGCCGATAAAACTTTGAACTCTACACTTATCCCCGGTTTCGGCCAGGAGCTACCCACTCCAACCACTGACACCAATACGCCAGCACCACCACCATCGGCCGGAGCCGGGTTGGCCCAGCTTGTAGAGAGCCGTCCTTATCTAGAAACAGCCGCCACCTCGCTGGGTTGGGATTTTGAAGAAGTATTAGCCGAGTGCGCTAAACCCGTAATAACCGACCAGGGGCCGGACCAGGACGGTACATACAGTTTCGAGCGGCATTATCGCCATAACGCCAAACTGGTACTGCCCTTCCGGGCCGCCACCGAGCTTCTTACAGCCCTTTCCGATAAACAAAATCCGGCCAGATTTACCCGCAGGCCAGACGGTTCTTTTGCTCTGGTAGCCCACGTGCCACGGTATCACCTGATTGAACTTCTGCAAGAAAAAACTCTGGTAATCCTCGATGCTACCATGCCTCCGGCTTTGAAGATATTACTGCCAGAGCTTACAGAACTGCATTACCGGGTCAGGCAAAACCTGCATGTTACCCAGACTACGAACGCCCTTTACTCCAAGCGGGACCTCTACAAACCGGCCACCAGACAGCTTATCGAGGCCGCTATCGGCTCCTTTGCCACCGGCAGCCCTAGTCCACTCGCCGTAGTACCTATGCGCTTTCAGGAAGGCCCCCAGGCCCTCAAACTGCCTGTTAATAGCCTGGTAGAACACTGGGGGTTGCACCGCGCCACCAGCCGCTACAGCGACTGTGATAGCCTGGTTTTAGTCGGCCATCATCTAAGGCCGATTGATTTTATCCGGGCCGAAGTGATTGCCGCCCGGTCCTTTGCCGGTTCGCAGGAGGACCAAACTAGCCGTCAGAACCAGGTCGTGTCACACGAAGATAGTGTTAATTATGAGGACTTAACAGGCGACGGGCAAAAGGGTCAGGACGAGAACCAGGACCAGCCCTTAAAGCTCAGACTTTACAATCACCGGCTGGACAACGGTCGCGCCGCCGGGCGCTGGATGAAAGCCGATCCTGATAGTGACATCCAGGCCGCCATCGAACACGAATATACCGCCAACATTATTCAGGCCGTTGGAAGGCTTCGAGCCGCCCTCCGGCCAGAACACTTGCCACCGGCTAGAGTGCTTATTTTATGCAACGAGCCGGTCGCAGATTTAAGAGTAGACCTTCTTACGACGGTTGAAGAACTGACAACCAACCCCCCC
>JAYSYV010000849.1:0-4466 GCA_043727245.1 Chloroflexota bacterium
CTCGATCCCTCTCAGCGGCCAAGCTTTGAACAATATCGTCTTGAGCAATCAGTTGTTAATGGGTTGGTAGCTTCTTACGGTAAACTAGACTCAGTTACCGCTACAGTTGGAAGCAGTACGCCGGACCGGGTTGAACTGGTGGCTCATACCACCTGGATAACTTCTCTTAGCGAATACAAAACTGACCAGAGTTATGTACTGCTAAAACGTAATGGTCAATGGTATATCAAACTCCCTTCCTTAAACCTAACTACGGCCCCAAACGAATTTTTTAGCCGACCTGTGGTAACCTGGCATTCCCAAGGCCGCCGGGCAGTTACTATCGGCCCTACTGAATTTGCCGATATTTTGGACCGGCCGGAACTGCAACTTCTTTCCGCCCGCCTGGTTAAATTCAACGACCGGTATAGCGTAGTAGGAGAATTGTATAACCAGGATGTTGACCCGGCCGACCTGACTGTTACCTCATATCTCTACGATCAAAAGGGTAATCTGGTAAGCTGGTATAATGCCCAAACTGCCATACTACATAAAGTTTTTCCTAAAGAAGTAACTCCTTTTCGGATTGACTTTGAAGGGGTTGCAGGAACTTCTATTTCGGATGCCCTTACGGCCCATGACTTCAAACCGGGGGATTTTACGCCTGCCAAAATTCCTTCGGCCTTGAAAACCTTTGATGTTTACGCCAAAGGGGTAGTTACCGGTAATGATCTTTACCGGGAGGTAGCAGTTCAAAACCTTAAAGTTTCTACAGAACCTGATGGACAAGGGGTAGTGTCAGGCACACTTCTCAATTCCGGGGTACAGGAAGCCACAATCCCCCACTTGCTGATAACTTACTATGATGCCAATAATAAGGTAGTCTGGGTAGACCAGGCATTCCTGGAACGCTCCATCCTACCTCAGCTTAGCGAGCCTTTCATTGTAAAGATTACTCCTTTTGGTCAGGTCCAGGAGATATTAAATAATGGAAACCTTTATGCCAGCGGTCTTTCAACTTCCGGCAACCCCGACCCGGCCCTTGTTCAAAAGATACCTCTACTCCCTGGAATGGGTTACACCTATTTAACAGTTTCGGTAAACTATTTTGTAGGAAACCCGAAATGAAATTGCCATTAAAGTTGAGCGGCCTTTACCGAGCAAGTCTGGTAATTGTTTTGGGTCTGTTAATCGGTTTGTTCGGTTGTACTTCTACCCAGGCCGTGGACCGGCCTGTCCTTTCGGGAAACCTGCCTCTTAAAGTACCTGGGAAAATTGGGGTAGGGGACGGATTTGAAGTGCTGGCCGGTCCAATCCCGGCTGTTGATGGCACTTCGATTGATTTGGTGACTCTTGGTTCTTATGGTCCAAAAGTGTACCAGTCCATCTTTAAAGATGGGCTAGCCCGTTTTCTAATCCCAGGCGAAGATACCAAACAGGCTGGACAAGTGAGTCTGGTGGCAACTTCGGGAGCAGCCAGGAGTGAAGCGAAAATGCTTATTAACCCTGGCCCAGCTGTCGAACCGGTTAAACCCCTGGTTGGCTCTCGTTCTATTCCGGCTGATCAACAGCACTGGAGCATGGTGGTAGTAGTTCCTTTCGATATTTACGGCAACCCGGTAGCAGACAATACCATGGTCAGCCTTAAAGTGTTACATCCTGGTAATAACCTTGAAAAAAAAGAAGTTCCGGTCAAAAACTTGCTTGCCTGGGCCCGGATTTACAGTGGCACGAAAGCCGGGCAAACGGTTGTTACAACCATGGTCGGTAATGTGGCCGGGCCTGAAGATTTGTTACTAGAATTTGCGGGTCTGCCAGTCAGTTTTAGTCTCGAGGCTGACCCGCCTAACCTACCGGCTGACGGGCGCGCTTTACTAATATTGCGAACTTCAGTCCTTAAGGATAAATATGGTAATGTTCTACCGGATGGGACTCGGGTTACCTATCAGATTCATTCGCCAGGTGAAGAAGATGTTCGTTCCCTACCTGCTTACACTATTGGTGGAGTAGCGCAAACTCCCCTCCAGGCGCCAGTCCAACCGGGTATTATACAAGCAATAGCCCTGGTAGCGGGGGTCGAAAGCCAACCTTTGCAGGTTACTTTTACGGCCGGCCCTGCTGCCGGCAATTTTCCTATTGTGGTTACAGTGAATAAAGCTAACCAGGCTACCAATTTGGAAGCTGGCCCGCTGCTAGGCCAACTCGGTCAGTTCGTGCCCGACGGTACACCGGTTATTTTCAATATTTCAGATGCTACCGGTAAAAAGCAGGTGTTCAGGGTACTGGCTAAAAATGGCCGGGCCACCCTGGACTTGCAGGAGATAAACTTGAATCCAGGTAATTATACCGCCCAAGCCAGGGTTGGGAGTGGTGAGGGTATAATCACTTTTACAATTCTAGCCAGGTAAGGCAATGCCAAAGACCTATGTAAAGCAGTTTCTCTGGGTTTTAATAATCCTGCTATTAGCAGGAGCATGTTACCTGGGTATAAGAAGTCTGGGCAATTTATTAAGTTATTTTCAAGCAGGTGCTAACCCGCAATCCGCCCTTAATCTCCCTGCCTATAAACCCGGCGACGCTGTTGTCAGTCTTAAATGGCTTCCAGATGATAGCGACACCGGCCGCTCGGTTGAACCATTTACCCGTGACCAGGTTGCTTCCTCATACCTTCTAGCCTGGCAGCAGTGGAATCTTTCCTATGCCAAAAATGCCCCTTTCAACCTGAAAACCTTTTTTGTAGGACCGGCTTTAGAGGGAGTGACGGAAGCGGTAACTCAGATAGTGTCCAGAAACTGGCGAGTAGAACAGGCGGATAGCAAACACGCCCTTCAGTTGCATCTTTACTCTGCTGATGGCTCAATAATTTCCTTTACCGACCACCAGGCACAGGTCGCCCAGGTAGTGAAGGATTCTAATGGTAATATTGTTTTCTTAGAAGAGACTCAATCTAACTACAATGTGCTAATGTTTTTGGAAGACGGAAATTGGCGGGTGAGATACCTGGTCAAAACGCAAGGTGACGCGCTTAACTTTGCCACCCGACCTGCCGAAACTGAAACTTTAACTGCAAAGGAATTAGCCCGTCCATCCCTACAAACCCCTGAAGGGTTTGTAGGGATGGATCATGACGGCTTGCAAGTAGATGGACAGCCTTATAGGGTAACAGGCATCAACTATTACCCTCAAAATACCCCATGGGATAAATTCTGGCCTGGCTATAACCCGGCGGTTATAGACCATGATTTTAGCCTGGTTCAATCTCTAGGATTGAACAGCCTGCGTATCTTCATTCCTTTTGAACAGTTTGGCGGAGCAAAAGTTGCCCCGGTGATGTTAGATCATCTAAGTGATTTACTTTCCAGAGCTAACTCCCATAAGCTAAAGGTTATACTGACCTTATTTGATTTTTGGACAGATTATAACCTGTTGCTTTGGCCTGCGGCAGACCGCCAGCTAGAGGCTTTGCTAACTCGCTTCCGCGATAATCCAGCCATACTAGCCTGGGATCTGAAAAATGAACCGGACCTGGATTATAAAGCGGCTGGCCGGGAGAGAGTAAATGGCTGGCTTTCCCATGTTGCCTATCTGGCTCGCGGTTACGATCCTCACCACTTGTTGACTATAGGGTGGTCTAACCCTCTGGCGGCTCAGTCACTTCCCGAAATCGTGGACTTTGTTTCCTTTCATTATTTCGCGCCAGTGACAAGTTTTCCCCAGCAGTATCAGGCGCTCAAAGAGGCTGTCCCGGCCAAACCTCGCTTGCTTACTGAGTTTGGGCTCCCAACCTGGAATAGCTTTATTTTCCCAAACGGCCACAGCGAGCCGGAACAGGCCGAGTATTATGCTGACATACTTAGCTCTTTGCGTAATGTTGATAGTCAGGGTTATCTAGCCTGGACCCTTTATGACTTCAATTCTGTTCCTTCCGGGGTGGCAGGTGGTTTACCATGGCAGACCGGTCCCCAAAAAGAGATGGGAATAGTAAGGGCTGATGGTAAATTCAAACCCGCTGCCAGGCTTCTAGCACCACAAGCAAACCTGGAAGTACAACGAATACCCGACTGGGCCAGATTTCTCAAGCCTTTCTGGCTGAGCATTATAAGCCTGCTATTCCTGGCTGGCTGGCTGCTGTACAAAGGCAGGTCACGATGGTTAAGGGTTTTAAATGCCCTGGTTTATACGATAAAACAAATTTCCTTAAGCAGGCGGATTGTATCTATGAATAAAAAGAAAGAGAAAGGCTAAAACCTCTCCCTTTTCAAATAAATAAACAAGTTTTTAAGCTCTTTCTTGAATTTACTGTTGAGCGATAATAAGAAAGGCTCTTCCGCAACTTCGCTGTACCTACCCCGTATTTATAGTGAATACAAATTTAAGGGGGTAAGTTTTACAAATGTTTTTCTTTCCGGATACGGTTGATTTTGAAATCGAAAATATGAGATTAGCTGACAACAATCTTCAGCTTACATTGCGTCCTGGTTTTACTA
>JAYSYV010000850.1:0-4465 GCA_043727245.1 Chloroflexota bacterium
ATGTTCTTAAGGGGGTCATGCCACTGTGCCAGGATGACATAGGGCGATTTACCATTCATTTTGACCATGGTATTCAGCCGGACTGTCGTTATGGTGGCCCTTACACGCTCGCCGTTAAAGCCTAACCACTTTCGTTTTCGCCAGTTCAAAAACCAGGCGGTAAAGAACCCGGCTCCAACGCCGCCAAAACCCAGGCCCAACAGCCCAAACAGAAACGTGAAAAACCATAATGACATGAAAGAATCTGCCCGTGCCGAACCGGCAGGGTCAGCCGGATTGTAGTAAACTCGTACCTTCTGGCCCGATTTGAACTCAGGCGGGGAACTACTTATCGAGGTGTTAAATTGGACCCCTTGCCCGGTAGCAGTGGTAAACTCAATTGTCGCCAGCGATCTACGGGTGGAATTTGGACTGGCAGCCGCTATAACGGTTCCATCTGCTCCCGAAGCTTGCGAAATAAAAAGCTGAGTCATGATCCCAAAAATCAGGGCTATCAGCAGCATAAGAGCGCTAATTCCCCCCCAAATTAGAGCAAACAGCTTCCAAATCATGTTTTATCTCCTGGCCGAAGCTTTAATCTCTCAGGGTTGAATTCCCCACTGCTTGCGGCGTATCCTTGTGAGAGTAATCCGCTTAAAATACTCCGCTGCTTGCGGCGGAGAAATTTATTTTGAGTGGAAATATTTTTGGTTTGTGAGTCCTCATTTTGATTAATACTTTACGCGCTTTGAGAGATAAAGTTACAATTCTCTATGAATCTAAAGAGAAATATCAAATCTATTTAAAATACAAACAGCGCCTGATAAGTTAGCGCTGTTTGTATTATGCCTGTTATAAGAACTTACTTATTCACGCCGCAGCAGGTTACAAAGGTTGTGTCGGCTTTGTTGGTGAATATGTTCTTTTCAGCTTTAGCTCCCAGGTCAAAGTAGCGACCTTCTTTCAACTGCTGACCGGCCAGTGTTGAAGAAGTTCCGGGCGTAGGAGTTGCCGCCGAAGTTGCCGGGGTGGGCGGTGTGAAGCTGTAGAGCAAGCGCGAACTATCGGCGCTGAAAGCCGGGTTGAGCCGGATACCAGTGGGTAGATTGTTCTGGCCTTCTACCACCAGAGTGGCAGGGCTACCGTCCACCCGGACGACCGCCAGGCCAATCTTGTCGCCCTGGTCCACGTAGAGGGCGCTTACACTCTTGCTATCCGGCGACCAGACCGGCCCAACCTTGAAAGAAGGCCGGGAAGTCAGGGTCGAGACAACATCAACCGAGGTGGCAATGTAATAGTTGAAACGGAATTTGCCGCCGCCGCCCACCGGCTCAAGGTCTTGCAACTTTTTAAGGTTGGAACCGTCTTTGTTTACCATGTAAAGGCTGGTCTGGGAAGGCGGCCCCGGTACGGCGGTAGCGGTCGGTGAACCAGTGGCCCCAGGTGTACCGGCCACGTTTACGGTTGTACCAACGGAGGGAGTTGCACCAGGCGTGGTGGTTCCCGCCGCTGTCGTGGCTGCGGCAGTAGTCGGCGCGGCTGTTGGGGTCAGGACTGTTATATCAGGAGTGGTCGTGCTGAAAGCGGCCACGGCCAGGTCAAGAGAACTGACCATTACCGAGGGATTCGGATTGCCATAGAAGACCAGGCTGTTGCCGTCTGGCGAAAAGGTAGGATACCAGCCGCCCAATTTCTGCGAGAGATTAATCTGGGTGGTTTTGGCGCTGGCGACATCTACCGTAAACATTACGGCATTGCGAAGCGAGAAGAAAGCGATTTGCTTACTGTCCGCCGACCAGTTGTGGCCCAGCACATCGGCGGCCAACTGGCGCTCGTCACCCGGTTTAGCGTTGACGGGTGTTACGAATAACACCCGTACAATACCAATGTTGTCCGGTCCCTGTCCATCGGGGGCGGGAATATTCTTTATAAAGGCGATTTGCTTGCCATCCGGCGACCAGACCGGACTGTAGCCGGTATAGGCGACCGTATGCAGGCCCGTACCGTCAAAGTTCACAAGCTGTATACCGGCGCTGTCGGCGGTAAAAGCAATTTGCTTGCCATCCGGCGACCAGACCGCCCCGGCTTTATTTTGGACGGAGTTAGTCACCTGGCTGGGATTGCTGCCATCCAGGTTGGAGGTATAGAGCTGCATAGTGTTCTTCAGGTCAGCCGATTGCAGGTAGGCCAGACGGTCTTTGTTGGCGCTACCAACCGGGGGAGCCAGATAAGCTCCGGCGGTTACGGTCGGGACCGGGGTCGGCAAAGGAGTGCTGGTATTGGCGGTAGCGGTAAAGCCGTTGGTGGCCCGCCACAAAATAGCCAGGATTACCAGGATTACCGGCAAACCAATAACCAGACCCCACCCGATATTTTCCCAGATTGATTTCCAGCTAAAAGAACGGTGAACCGGCTGCGGCTCCCGGCGGACCGGGCCTTTGCCGGGTGGCTGGCTTAAAGGCGCATTCGAACGCGTACCTTGTGAAAGGCCGGGCTTATTGGACGCGGGGCGGGCCGGTCGCTGACTGACACCCGGCCCGGTCCGGCGTGGTCTTTCCGGGGTAGTCTTCTTATCAGAAGGCATGATTTAGCAACTCGCTCCTAGATTAAATTAGGTAATATCTGCTCCAGACAAAGCAACCTATTCATAGGTGGCAAGCTGGCCGGTTTTTAAATGCTCTTTCGAGACAATGAACACATAGAAAATAAAGGTTCGGTCGGTTATAGTACAACGATTCTATCCGGCTGTCAAAGGTTAGCTCACTGGTGATTACATACATCTCCATTTCTGAGCAAACAGGGAGTGGGGAAAAGGGGTAATGCCTCCAAAACTAAGGGTCAGCCAGGTTTGGTAATCGCTTCTACTTCAAAAAGACGGATTTTTGTTAGCTTTTCCCTCCCCCCTAAAAATGTGTGTAATCACCAGTAAAATATGGCTTGACAAAAAGTGGACGGCTATATATAATACCCCTGCAACGTTGATGAGGCCGCGCAAGACTTAAAAAGTTAAAAGTTAGTATAAAGAGCGGAAGTGGCTCAGTTGGTAGAGCATCTCCTTGCCAAGGAGAAGGTCGCGAGTTCGAATCTCGTCTTCCGCTCCATTTTTTTTGCTTTTTTTCCTTCATTTGATTTTCCTATACCTCGTTTAACCACATTTCACTACTTTTGTAAGAATCCCATCCAATCCCAGTAAATAATTTTAACGATGCTGCTTGCTTTTATTTTCTCTAAAATTACAACGACCACTATAAATAAAAACAAATTTGGTCTGTAGCGGCCAGTATCTGATTAAAGATAGGGTCTTTACCCCATACGTTTCGGCCAGAAACTTGCTACAATATGCATTAATGGCGGGCAATATAGCCCTCTTCCGGGTTCTTACCACTTAAAGCCGGGTTCAGGGTATACCGTTCAAGCGGCAATTGACATTTATGGGTTAGCGCTGACTGAAGGAAACAATGCAAATCGTTACAATTGGATTGGATTGCAACAAAGCCCCGGTTGAAGTTCGTGAACAAATTTCATTCTCTCCGCACCGGTTGACCGCCGCCTACACAGCCTTGCTGGCCTTACCCTCGGTCCAGGAAGCGGCCATTCTCTCTACCTGCAACCGGGTGGAGCTTTACATCTATAGTGGAGATTTTCTTAACACCGATGTTTTTAGCGATTTAACTACCTTCCTCAGCGATTTTCACCACACTCCCGAAGAAAACTTTTCACCTTATCTTTACTTTTTGAGCGGCTCCCAGGCCGTCCAGCATCTTTTTGAAGTTGCCAGTGGCATCCAGTCTATGGTTATCGGCGAGGCTCAGATTCAGGGCCAGGTCCGCGACTCTATCGAACAGGCCCGCAAACTTGGCGGGGCAGGTCGAGTACTGGACGCTCTTTTCCGGGCGGCTATTGCCACCGGCAAACGCGCCCGGACCGAAACCACCATCAGCGAAAGCGGCGTTTCGGTTAGCTTTACCGCGATTGAACTACTCGAAGAAAAAATCGGCTCTCTGGAAGGCAAACGCGCCCTGGTTATCGGTAGCGGCAAGACCGGGCGGCTGACCGGCCAGATTTTGCTGGATAAGAAAGTAAGTGACCTTACCCTTATCAATCGCGACCTCGGCCACGCCTGTGAAACGGCTCGCCAGCTTGGCCTGAATGAAGAAAGCATAAAGGCTTTCGATTGCCTGATACCGGCCCTGGCCGATGCTGATGTGGTTATTACCTCTACATCTGCTCCACACCCGGTGGTTCTTCGCGCCCACCTTGAAATGGCTATGGCCGAGCGCGGCGAGGGCCGCCCGATTTATATAGTGGATATTGCCGTACCGCGTGATGTCGAGCGGGAGTCGTCTGAAGTACCGGGTGTGCGAGTATGGGATATAGACGGGGTAAATATATTGGCCGAGGCTAACAAAGCTCGCCGCAGCGGTGAAGTATGGCGGGTCCGCGAGATTGTGCAGGAAGAACTGGCCGATTTTATGGCCTGGTTGGG
>JAYSYV010000851.1:0-1361 GCA_043727245.1 Chloroflexota bacterium
CAGGTAACTATTCTGCCTAAAGGAGATTGGCATTGGGAGAACTTTAGCAAAGTTTTTAGCAATCCGGGTATAGATTTCCCCCGCTACCTGCTCAACACCATCTTTGTGATTGTCGGTATCCTAATCGGCAAAGTCATTTCGTGTACGCTGGTCGGCTACGGTTTTGCCCGCTTCCGAGCGCCGGGTAAAAATATCCTGTTTATTGCCATGCTATCAACCATGTTGCTGCCCAGCTATGTCACACTAGTGCCAACTTACCTTCTCTTTACCCAGGTTTTTCACTGGGGCGACAGTTTCTTACCCCTGATAGTGCCTCATTTCTTTGGAGAAGCTTTCTACATCTTCCTGATGCGCCAGTTCTTTATGGGCTTACCCTATGAACTGGAAGAAGCCGCCACCATTGACGGGGCTGGACGGTTCCGCATTTTCGTCCAGATAATGCTGCCGATGGTAACTCCGGCGGTGGTGGCGATGTGCGTGCTGACCTTTATGGGAGCCTGGAACGATTACTTTACACCCCTGATTTATTTGAACGACCCCAGCAAATACACTCTGGCTCTGGGTTTGCAGTTCTTGCGAGATAACACCATCGGTGTCAGCAACAGTGGCTCGGTAGGGCAGCTTAATATTTTGATGGCTGGTGCGCTGATAATGATTGTCCCGATGCTATTAATTTTCTTTGTAGCGCAGAAGTTTATCATCGAGGGAGTCAGTGTAACCGGGCTGGCCGGACGCTAATTTCAAAATATTCCGGTTTGAATATGAGGAATTAAAAAAGCTGGGTGAAGGTAAGCACCCGGCTTTTATTCGTTGACGAATTAGGAGACCGTTCAAAACCGGGGGCTAAGCAACCAATTCGGTATTGTCAAGTTAATTTTTAGAGGTAAAATATTCCCCACTTATGAGCCATATTTGGAGAAACTTTAGAGCTAGGTATAGGTTAAAGTCCTATAATACGAGGAGGTTTCCCCACTTTTGGTTCAATAATTAGTTGCTTTTGTATTAACTTGACAATACCGCTTAAATGGCTCAGTAAAAAGAGGCACCACTAAATGTGATACTGTTGGCGAACTCGATTTTGTCTAATTTCTCTCAGAAAAACGGCCACTTTTTAACTAAATCTTAGATAGCCTGGTTGAGGTTTTACCTCAAACTCTTAAGCAAGATTTAAGATAGCCTAATATTCTTTGGTTCGCCAACAGTATCAATGTTCGGGAGACCCTCTTATGGTTCCTTATATAATAAAGATGTGCAAGATACCAAGATGGTAGAGAGGTAGTTTGGTTCCTAGCGGCGAGACCGCCCATAGTAGATAGACCCTGTACCGTCTTGGGTCGGCCATAAGACTCAACCGTATCTAA
>JAYSYV010000852.1:0-1358 GCA_043727245.1 Chloroflexota bacterium
CCGAGCAAACGCAAACAGGAGATAATAGGCCGTTTTTTCTGGCTCAGGACTTTCCTTCTATCCGCTAAAAGATTAGGCGTTGATTTAAGAATGAACAGCCGCCAGGTTCAGGCAATAATCGAAACCGTCTGGAACGCCCAGGCCGCTTACCTTCAGGCCGATGATGACGACTACAACTTTAATTTGGCCCTGGAAACCTACCAGATGCTGGAGAACGGGCTAATGGGGGCCGGGGTAGACGTGGAAGTTGGTGTTCGGGCGGTCATGGACCGTAACGGTTATAACAACTTCGGTCAGATGCGCCCTAACCGGCCCGACCTCTTGAAAGCTTTCCTGGCCTTTGATGAACCGGCAACAGTCGGGGCAGACCCCTGGAATATTTAAGTTAAGGAGTAACATTAGTGGAAACCTTTGCTAAAGAATTTGAGAAGCCTCTAAACTTACGCGGTATCGAGGTCCGGGCCATCCTGGACGGTCATAAGACCCAAACCCGCAAAGTTTTAAACCCTAGACTAGACTGGAAATCTTGCCCGTTCGGAAAGCCGGGGTTTAAGTTGTGGGTCCGGGAGAAGTGGGCGGCAACCCAATTCGGCCCAGGCTTTAAGTATACGGCTGACTTAAATGGTGATTACGCCCGGTGGAAGGCTAATTCAACCATGCCGCGCCAGGCCAGCCGCATAACGCTTGAAATTACCGGGATACGCCTTGAAAGATTGCATTCAATTACCAGGGCCGATTGTTTAGCCGAGGGCATTCTGGACGACGGTAGCCGCGATTTAAGAGGTCAGTTTGAGGCAGCATGGGCCTCGAATAACTTTAGTAAGAATTATATCTGGCGTGAAAACCCGCTGGTTTGGGTGATAGAACACCGGGTCTACGAGGTGGGTACTGAGGCCATTCTGGGTTATGTACGGGTGACAAATTTCATGAAGGCGGGTTAGACTACCCGCTAATCGCCCGGCCCGGCCTGGTGGCAAGGCTGGCGTGAGGTGGGGTTAGTTGGTAGGTAGAGGTAGGTAGAGGTAGGAAGGGGTATGGGGTTGGAACTTACACATTTGAGCCTTTTTAGCGGCGTGGGAGGTCTGGATTTAGCGGCGCATTGGGCGGGGTTTCAGACAGTCGCTTTTTGTGAGCAAAACAAGTTCTGTCAGCAAGTATTAAACAAACATTGGCCGGAGGTCCCAATTTATGACGATGTTAGAACACTTACAGCTAAATCTTTGGGGGATAGACCTATTACCCTTATCTCCGGCGGATTCCCATGCCAGGACATTAGCAGCGCTGGTAAACGAATCGGTATTGACGGCGAGAGAAGTGGGTTATGGAAAGAGTTCGCTCGTCTTATTGGCGAAATACGA
>JAYSYV010000853.1:0-4450 GCA_043727245.1 Chloroflexota bacterium
GGGCGCAACCACCCGCTGGCCCTGAAACTGTGGGCTTCCGGGCTGCACGAAGGGCGCATCCTGGCTTCTCTGCTGGCCGACCCTAAACAAGTTTCGCCCGAACTGATGGAAGACTGGGTTAAGGATTTCGACTCGTGGGACGTATGCGACCAGGTCTGCGGCAACCTGTTCGACAAGACCCCTTATGCCTATCAAAAAGTCCTGGAATGGTGTCACCGTGAGGAAGAATACGTCCGGCGGGCTGGATTTGTCATGATGGCGGAACTGGCTGTCCATGATAAAAAGGCTCCCGACGAAGCCTTTGTACCTTTCTTCCCTCTAATCAAGCAATATTCCTGGGACGAACGCAATTTTGTTAAAAAAGCCGTAAACTGGGCCTTACGCCAGATTGGGAAGCGCAATAACAATTTGCGCGGCCTGGCTATCCAGTGGGCCGAAGATATTCATCAGACCGGCACAAAAGCGGGCCGCTGGATTGCCAGCGATGCTCTGCGAGAATTTCGCCTCAAAGAAAACTCTCCGGCTTGAAAATCACAAGTGAAGTAACAATCTAACTTTGAATCGAAGGACAAAACAAAACCCAGGGCTTTCTTTCGCACCTGGGCTTTTGTTTTTCACTGGATTACTCTGTCCGGCGAACTTGTTAAACCGCACTGGCTACCGGCATTCTTTGTTTAATAGCGCCTTTAATTTTGTCGTTGGTTTCGAGCAGCAGCCTTTCGGTCATTTCCCAACTCATGCACTTATCTGTCACCGAAACGCCATACTGCAACTGGCTTAAATCTTTGGGTATGGACTGATTTCCTTCGTAAAGGTTGCTCTCTAGCATCAGGCCAACGATAGATTTAGTCCCATAATTTATCTGGTTGGCGACATCATCTACCACCAGCGGTTGAAGCAGGTGATCTTTGAAGGAATTGGCATGACTACAATCTATTACAATATTGCGCGGTAAATTTTCTTTGGCTAAAGCCTGTTCGCACAGCCGGACACTGACTGAGTCATAGTTGGGCCGACCACTACCGCCGCGCAAGACCATATGGCCGTAACTGTTGCCACGCGTCCGAATGAGGGCGGTCTGTCCTTCCTGGTTGATGCCCAGGAAGCTATGCGAACTCAGGGCCGATTTCATGGCATCTAAAGCGACCTGGATGCTGCCGTCAGTGCCGTTTTTGAAGCCCACCGGCATCGAAAGGCCGCTGGACATTTCGCGGTGGGTTTGGGATTCGGTAGTCCTGGCCCCAATCGCCGACCAGCTAACCAGTTCGGACAGATACGGTGGGGTAATCGGGTCGAGCGCTTCGGTCCCGGCTGGCAGGCCCATTTCAGCACATTTGAGTAAAAACTGCCGGGCCAGCATCAGGCCGTCCTTGATTTTGAAGGAGTCGTCCATGTAAGGGTCGTTGATATAACCCTTCCAGCCGATAGTGGTGCGCGGTTTTTCAAAATAGACCCGCATAATGATAAACATGGTTTCGGAAACTTTATCGGCCAGTTCCCGCAGCCGCCGGGCATATTCCACTCCGGCCTTTTCATCGTGAATGGAGCAAGGGCCGACCACTACAAACAGGCGGGGGTCATGATGCTCTAAAATTGCTCTGACCGTGTTCCGGCTCTTGATAACCGTTTCCAGGGCCAAATCGGTTATGGGAACCATGCGTTTTAACTCATTGGGCGAGATGAGAACTTCCGTAGAAATTAGATTTACACCAAAAACAGTCTCGTGCGGCACTTAAAAATCTCCATTATATATTGAAATTTGCTCAGGTAGGACTTCGCTGTCCTGCTAATAGTATAGCATGTCTATCTATGATTTTAGACCAAAAAAGACCAAAAATCGCTATCAAAATCATAATCTGATAGAGTTTTGTCACTCTATGGGAATAGTTACACCAGGCATGAGACGTTAAACGGGGTAAGGTAGTACCTAAAGTGGGGCTTTACATGAGAGCGTGAAGCAGGACAAAAGCGCCGATACCGGCCAGGATAGTCAGGGCCATATTCTGAGTACGCCAGGCCACCAGTACGCCTATGGCCCCGGCGAATAAGGCCGGGCCAAATTCCAGTTTACCGTGGGGAATAATAAATTCGGGGACAATCAGGGCTGCAAAGACGGCTGGCGGCACATAGCTCAGTAATTGTTCAAAGGCCGGACTGGGTTTCACCCGTACCGCTACCAGCGGCAATACGCGCATCCCATAAGTTACCAGCATCATTCCCAGCATTACCAGCCAGATATTCATATTTCGCTCTTTTTCCCTACCATAAAGCCCACAAACGTTCCGCCGACTGCCCCGATTAAAATATACCAGTTGCCGCCCAGGGCTAACTTCGCGGCGATAGCTAAAACCCCGGCTGCCAGGGCCGCTGCCTGACCGGGCCAGACCTTTAAATAAGGCATTAGCATCACGGAAAAGCTTAAAGGAAAGACCAATTGTAGGCCCAGAGTGGAAGGGTCGGGAATAACACCGCCTAAAATTATTCCCAAAAAGGTACTGACCTGCCAGCAAAGATAAAGACTGACCATTGCGCCTACTAAAAAGGCCGGTCCGGCTTCTTTATTGAGAAGCTTGCGGACGCTTACGGCATAGGCTTCGTCGGTTAAACCGAAGGCCATCAGGGCTTTTTGATACCATTTCAGGTGGCCCAGGGCCGATAAGAGCGAAGTGCCAAACAGGACGTGCCGGAGATTTACAATTAACGTGACCAGGATTATAGAAAATCCATTGGTGGCGCTGGCGAATAACCCGGAAGCAATTAATTGAGAAGCCCCTGCATAGACCAGCAGGGACATGCCTTGTATTTCAAGTGGGCCTAGTCCGGCTGTTTTGGCTCCCAGGGCATAGGCCAATCCAAAAGGTAATATGCCCAGCCACATAGGCGAACTACTAATAGCGCCCTGGATTAACTGGCTTTTAATGCTGCTTTCTGGTTGGTGAAGCGAGTCATTTTGAGGGATTTCTGAAAATTCCGTCCTGACAACTGTCGAAGGGGTTGTGGACTCTTTGTCCCTGGATTGGTTGTTAATCATTACCTGTTAGCTAATTTTAAAGTCAATTAGGTTATTTTTTAATAGTAAAAAAACCCTTTATACTTGTCGTTATGATCTGAGAGTACGGCGATTAATTATAACATCTTCACGGGTAGAATGAATTAAGAAGTGTATAGCGATTACAACGCTATTTCTCCTGAACATGAGTAGCCAGTAGTCAGTAAATGCAAAGTCACCACCTACTTCGAGCGTGCAGCAGCTCAGTTTCAGGCTTGAAACAAGAGTAAGCCTCTTACCCGCCACCCTTAAATTGACTTTGTATTCCTCCTGCTCTTAATACTAACAAATTTGCATGAAACCGAGGGTATGATAGAATTAACACAATCTAAACTTTAAAGTTGCCGCCGGTAGGCAAAGAGTAATATTTCTAATCAGGCGTTAGTGAAGGTATAAAGCCTTATGAGAGTTAAAGTACTTATTGTGGATGACCATAGCGTGGTGCGTCAGGGTCTACAAACTTTTTTGAGCCTGGATGACGAAATAGAAGTGATTGGCACAGCCGTAAATGGGTTGGAAGCGGTTCAAAAGGCCCAGGAACTGAAGCCCGATGTGGTTTTGCTGGATTTATTGATGCCCGAAATGGACGGTATTGAAGCTACGGCTGAAATCAAGCGTCTGATGCCCCATATCAGGGTGCTGGTGTTGACCAGCGTGCTGGAAAGTAATTCGATTTCGCGGGCTATTAAAGCCGGGGCTAACGGTTATTTATTGAAGAACATGCAATCGGATGAACTCTGCCGCACTATTAAAGCAGCCTCCAGCGGCCCGGTTCTTTTATCCTCTGATGCAGTCCAGCTATTAATAAACCGAAATAGCGCTTCCGGCTCGACCGATGCCCTGACCGAACGCGAAACTGAAGTTTTACTCCTGGTGGCGGAAGGCAAGGCCAACAAAGAAATAGCTCACCGCTTACAGCTCAGTGAAGGCACTATCAAAACTCACGTGAGTATTATCCTGGCAAAACTTGGTCTACAGAGCCGGACCCAGGCTGCGCTTTACGCGGCTAATGCTGGGCTGATTACTCCTATCAATAATCAAATTTCCCCAGAAAATTTAATTAAGTGAGAATTGGCGGGAAGAAAATTTGGCGAGTTTCGATGAATCCAATTACGAAATATCCGCTGAAACTGAAGCTAGCAAAGATTTAAACTGGCCTCCTGCCCTTTTGTTAGCCGAGAAAAGCTCCCCGGATTCCACTCAACAGGCTTTTCGCTCTGCAATCAGGTCAGTTTCGGTTGGTAGCAGTTCGCCACTTTGACTAATTCCTGGGCAATACCGATTTTCAGGAAACCGAAGAATTATTAGTTCAGTTAAGCCTTAAGCAGACCGAGCGGCTGGTAATAGATGATTTCTGGAACGTTACCGGCTTTAGCGAAACCGACCCAGGGAACATGCGTG
>JAYSYV010000854.1:0-1356 GCA_043727245.1 Chloroflexota bacterium
AGCTCTTTTACGCGTTCTTCCATTTCGGTCCGAATATCGCGGAGGGCTGCCTGCAACTTTTCGGCTGAGGTGACAAAGTGCTTGGCCGGGTAAATATCAACTTTAGTCCGTTCGATTAAAATCTCGCCGGTCAAAGGGTCAATTTCGGTTATTCGCTCGATTTCGTCCCCAAACAGTTCTATCCGCAAGGCGATTTCCTCGTAAGCCGGGTAGATTTCCAGCGTGTCGCCTCGTACCCGAAAATTACCACGGGCCAGGCTCATATCGTTGCGAGAGTACTGAATATCTACCAGGTGGCGCAAGATTCTATCGCGCCGGATTGTGTCACCTTTTTTCAGGCTAACCACTACCTTGCCGTATTCTTCGGGCGAACCCAGACCGTAGATACAGGAAACCGAAGCTACAATAATTACATCGTGTCGTTCCAGCAAGGCGCGAGTGGCCGCGTGACGCAGCTTGTCGATTTCTTCGTTGACATCGGCTGTTTTCTCGACATATACATCGCTCCGGGCAATATAAGCTTCCGGCTGATAATAATCGTAATAACTTACAAAATATTCCACCGCATTATTGGGGAAAAATTCTTTAAACTCCTGGTATAACTGGGCGGCCAGGGTTTTGTTGTGGGCCAGAATCAGGGCCGGCCTTTGGACCTGCTCGATTACCTTCGCCATGCTGAAAGTCTTACCGCTCCCGGTTACACCCAGCAAAATCTGATGACGTTGCCCGGCTTCGAGTCCTTTTGCCAGTTTATCAATTGCTTCGGGTTGGTCGCCGGCTGGCTTAAAGTCGGATACGGTTTTAAATTCAGGCATATTTTCGTGCTTTCCTGCTAAGAATGTTTAATTAGCCGCTTTCAAATAATACTGATTGAAGAAATTACTCTGTCTTATACTATCGCTAAATATTTAAAAAAGTGCATCTCTTATTATACCAGACCAAAATTCTTTTGATTGGGCCATTCTCTTTGCAGTAAATTAGAATTATTCCTATTGCTAGGTAAAACGATTATGTGATTTTATATGCCTACTCGTTTGAGTACATAAACCAGGCGATTTTGGAAAAGGGGGTCACTATAGGAGATGGTTTTAATCACTTGCCAGCCATTTTCTGTTAATTCTTCTTTGTAGTTTGTAATCAGGTAATTAGCCTCACTTTTGCGTTGGGGCAGCCACACGTCAGATATATAACCATTATTGGCCTTATTTGGGTTATGGCTTTTATAGTCAGCATAATTATAGCTGGAATACCAACCCCAAGGACCAAAGACTTTAAGAGGGGTGGCTCCGAGCGTTAAAGTATAATTGCTGGCCTCCCATTCTGCGGCCTGTTCGGCCTGGAAGAAACGCGTAATCA
>JAYSYV010000855.1:0-1354 GCA_043727245.1 Chloroflexota bacterium
AGGACAACTTCAGGAACCTATTATGCTCTTCCCGCCCAACTTTTAATTTAATTACCAACCTTTACCCTATCAGCAAAGAGCCTCCGGCATCAATCTATATCTCACTGCCACTGATATGCCTGGAGGAATTTGATACCAAAAAAAAGCACCAGCTCCGCTACATCTTCCGCCGTGCCGGGTTCCAGAACCGCAACCTTTTCCGGGAATTGCACTGGGACCTTTACTTGTTCGGTATTACGGTGTTCAGTTTTGGTCTCAATGTTGGTGCGAATAGCGCCTGGGCAAATTACATTTACTCTTACTTTCCATTCAGCCAGTTCCAGGGCAATCATCTTGGCAAAAGCTACCTGACCGGCTTTTGAAGAAGAGTAAGCCGAAGCACCTGTATTACTAAAATTACGTGTGCCATTGACAGAAGATGTGATAACTACTGCCCCACTCTGTTTTTTTAAGAAGGGGACAGCATATTTGATCGTCAAAAAGGTGCCTTTAAGGTTGATATTAAGGACTCTATCCCATTCTTCCGGTTGTAAATCTTCCAGAGGAGCCAGTACTCCATTGACGCCAGCATTGGCAAACACAATATCAAGCCGTCCCCATTTGTCTGCAATAGCTTGAATCGCCTGTTGCATTTGTTCCACATTAGAAACGTCAGCTACCAGAGATAAAACTTCGCTTCCATTTTGCTCAAGTTCCTGAACAACCCTGTTAAGCTCGTCCTGACTATAATCAAGGGCGGCTATTTTTACGCCTTGCTTCGCCAGCAAAATTGCCGAAGCCTTTCCAATCCCTGAACCTGCCCCCGTCACAAGGGCTACTTTACCGTTAAAATTGCTCATTTAACCTAACCTATAATCTTTCTATAACTTGTAATTATTAAGCGTCCGAAGATGTCCGGTAGTCATTTCCAACTGAGTTTATTTCAAGCTAAATACCTGCTTTTGAGCTTACCCCACACTACTCAAAGGCTGCTTACATACAACCCTGAAAAGTGTTCCAAAATCTTTACTTTTGATAATTTGTGGAATTAGCTAGCAAAATAACGACCATATCATGAATTTGAGGTAGGTATTAAGTCTAAACATTTAGCCTACATATTTATCAATAGGACTTTCGCTTGGGAAGCTTGCCAGGAGTGCTAAACTTTAGCAATGCTAACCAATAAGCAATATATCGAATATTTGATCAGTACGCCGGCCAATTACACTTGCAGTAATTTAGCCGAACATCTCGAAAATGTCGGTCACGATGCTGCAAGTGATTTTCTGAGTAGACAACATCTTACCGCCCGTGATTTGTACAAATTAGTGCGGCCTCTACTCAATGACACCGATGAAGCCTACCTGATCGTAGA
>JAYSYV010000856.1:0-1352 GCA_043727245.1 Chloroflexota bacterium
TCTATGGCCCAACTTCAATCACTCAATTACAAACGGCAGCGAGAAGGTTTAACCGAGACAGAAGCTCTCAAATCCAACTTATTACTTAAAGAATACGAATGAATTATTTTACTTCGCGCTCAAGCCGCTAAATTACTTAAAGAACGAAGTCAGGATATTTCAGAGGTTGAAAAGTATTAGAGAAGGGGGAAACTTGGAGCAATTATCCGTAGAATTAAAGGCATTTTTCGATCAGTACGGAAAAGCTTTAGAGAATTATGATGTAAATACCACAGTAAGTTTTTACGGTTTTCCCTGCTTTGTGATTTCAGATGACTTTGTGGAAGCACTTGCCATCCCGCAAGAATTAAACAAGTCCCTGACCCAAATTCAAGAATTTTATAAGCAGTTCGACCTTGTAAAAGTAACCCACGAGCTTACTAAAACTGAGATTGTTTCAGAAAAGCTGGTCCGGGTGAGAGTCACCTGGAATTATTATGACTCAAAAGATAATCTGCTAGTTGATAGCGATTATGTATACCTTCTGAGAAAAGATAGTGATGCTTATAAGATTTACGTAGTCATTCCTTTTAACGAACAACAAAAAATGCAGGAATTGTAGCAGAAGAAACAGGCTTCACCAAACTGACCGGACACTTCAAACCTTTATAGCCGAGGATTATAAATGGGGCTGGACAACTTTAGCTGGTTAATCGAGGGGAAATTGGCCGGGTCAGCGCGGCCCGGTGGGGATGGACCGGAAGAAACCGACCTGCAATTCTTACAGGCCCAGGGTATCCGGGCCATTATAACGTTGTGCCACCAGCCTTGCGCTTCCGACCTGCTGGGGAAATACGGCCTGATGTCCAAACATTTGCCGGTAGAAGATTTCGAGGCTCCCGGCCTGGAGTTGATCGAGAAAGCGGTCGGGTATATCGAAAGGCGGCTGGCGAATAATCAACCGGTGCTGGTTCACTGTCGGGCCGGGTATGGCCGCACCGGCACTATCCTGGCTTGCTACCTCATAAAACGCGGAATGCTGCCGAGCCAGGCTTTAGCCGAAGTGCGGCGGGCGCGACCCGGCTCGGTCGAAGTTAAGTCCCAGGAGCGGACCGTCCTGCAATACTACCGCAAACTACACGCCCATCCGGAACCCGAACTAATTTAATAGCCTTTACTCCTGGCCGCCTCGTTCCCGACCAGACCCTGCATAACCAGTTGGTTGGGCCGGGATAGGTCCAATTCAAAGCGGGTGCGTTCGGTCCACTGAATCAGCTTGTCGCCCACCACTATCGGCTCGGTAATAGGAAAGCCGAACTGGGCCAGGCCGCCCATATCTTGCCAGGTCGCCAGGAAGCGGCCATCCAGCCAAT
>JAYSYV010000857.1:0-1352 GCA_043727245.1 Chloroflexota bacterium
CCAAATGCTGACCCAAAGTTTTTAAGGCATCTTTTTAAGCCGTCCGTTACCGCGCCTTTACGAGCCATTGACAGGGCCGGTGCGCCCATGCCCTGGCTCTCACAATCACCCTGTTCGACAAAGACTTCGCACCCTCTAACGGTTAGTTCAACCATCGCGCTAACCAGGTAAATGGTATTGCCTTTGGAGTTCTTAACGCCTGTATCGGTTATTTCGATTGTGCCGAGTTGCTTATAGGCCCAATTACCTATGTTGAAAATGCGGTTAGCCTTGACCACTGCAAACTGGCCTTTTAAGTAGGAAAGCCCTTGCTTATGCTCGATCTCATCTGGCCGGAGCGGTGTGTCCAGCATCTTTAACTGTTCAGGGGTAAATACTGGCTCTAACATTGCTCGTCTCCAACTTTCATTTCCGCTTCGATTTTTGTCATTTCCGCTTCATGCCGCACTTTTACCGGGTCGGGCAAGTGATATTCGTGCCGTATTTGGCCCTGCTGGTGGATTAACTGCGACCGCGTGATATTGAGGGCGTATAGCTCCAGGTCAATAGCCGTTATCATGGCTTGCCCCTGCTGTTGCAACCTTTCCAGGCACGCGGTGGCATCCGCACAGAAGACGAAGCCCAGGCCGTTGTCTTCCAGTTCAGCCGTGGGGCGCGGGGTTCCGCAATAATTGCAAAGGTGGGTAAGGGTAAGGGTTTGAGGTTTAGGTTTAGGTTGAGTTGTGGTCATAATTCCGGCTCCAATTTCTCTAAAATCTCTTTAGCATGGCCGTGTGTTGCAAGGATTAAACGGCAATAACCCGCCGGGTAAAGCTGCAAGGTGTGAGGGTTGCCACGCCTCTTTTTGGTATAATCATCAAATACCTGACTGTCATTAGCTCGTGTCCTGGTACGCCCGTCTAGCATCGAAGCGGCAAATACCGCGTCCTTTGCTACTTTGAGCGGATTATCGCTATCCGACCTGTGGAGCCTGTCAACGCGGCTTTTACCGACCGGTTCCGGGTAGTAGCAGACCAGGAAGAACTCTAAAGCATCGTCTATAGGGATAGTAAAACCTCGGTTTTCAAGCTGGATAGAATCCACTACCAGCTTTGTAAAGTCCCTTGCCGCTTCGGTCTTACCCCGGCCACCAGCCGCCCGGTTGAAGTAGGCGTTATTGACTGATGTAGGTAAGGCGCGAATTACAATGTCCAGTAGAATTATTTCGTCCGGCATTAGTAGCATGGTATCGCCTGGCATAACTAAACCCCCAGGAAGTCTTTTGCCAGCCACATTATTTCCAGTGCCAGGACAAGCAGCAGCACCGTCTTTATCAGGGCATACTTCGCGCTTCTCGTAGCCTTGCGGTAGCG
>JAYSYV010000858.1:0-1351 GCA_043727245.1 Chloroflexota bacterium
TGAGCCAGTGTTTAAGCTTTTCTAGCGGGGGGTTATCTTTTGTTTCCGCAAGTCCTAGCGTTTTAGCAACGGCCAGCGGTACCAGATCGGGATTAGTTATCGCCGCAAGCTCGACGAAGTATATTCCATGCTCGAAATCATCAATTACTTCCCTGGCTACCTGCAAAGATAAACGGGTTTTACCCGTTCCACCAGGACCAGTCAGGGTTAATAGCCGGGTGTTTACCCCGCTTAACATGCTGCGGACCGCCTTAACATCATCCTCACGTCCTATCAGCGAGGTTGTCTGGCCCGGTAAATTATTGGGAGGCTGCTTATAAGGTTCGCCACTTCTAGAACTAAGTGGGGTAGGTTCAAATTCAAAGATGTTGAGGGGGTAGGTAGAAAGTTCTTCTTTAGTAAAAATCGAGGGTTTCAACTCTCTTAAGGCAAGCAACTCTACGACTTCTAGCACCTCGGAAATTGCTTCCCATTTAATCAAAGTTTTAATTATAGCTTTTATTTCGGAATTGCTTAGCTTTTTGCCCTCATTCCCGTTCAGTTTATTGCTAAGCGCGGTAGGGTGAAAGGTCAGTTCCTGCGCCAGCGCCTTTTGATTTTTATCGACTACTTTACAATAATAAAGCACCTTTTCTCGAAAAGCCTGTACATCCATATTCATACCTCATGCCTTATATTAAACAAATTTACCCGACCGGAAACTTTTGGATACAAATAGTAAACAAATAGTAAACTTTTCTATTGTGCAAGGTTTGCAAATTTGATAAGAATATATCACAACTTCATGTTGCTTTGCATCTTTAATAACTGTTGTTTTGAATTTCTGAGGATCTGATAAATCGAACAATAAGCGGTTATTCCATGAATAGTACTCAATGCCTGGATTTACAAACCAGCAGCCCTAATAGATGGCTCACTACCACGCAGGTAATGGAACTTCTGGACATATCAAGAGGTACTCTCTATCGACTAATAAGTGAAGGTAAGTTAGAACTTGTCCCGTTCAATGGGAACAAAATCTTAAAGCACCGCAGAATCCGGTTTTCAATGGAAACTGTTGAAAAGCTAATGGTTGCTTACGACTACGACTGTTTAGTTACTAAAATTTAGTCTTACCTACGCTTTAACCATATAACCGGTATCCGGCCATTACCTCGCCCGGTAAGTAGCCTGTACTTTGTTTTGCCTTTTTCAAATAAGTAAAGGAAGTTGCCATGTCTGGATCAGCCCCGGCCGATAAAGCCACCATCTTTGACGAGGAAATAGCTCTGCTGGAGAAGCGGCGGGGCGAAATCGAAGCTGAGCGCGAGAAGCTTTTGAAGGGCCAGATTTCCGTAAAAGGACCGGACGG
>JAYSYV010000859.1:0-1351 GCA_043727245.1 Chloroflexota bacterium
TGCAGGTTGCCAATTCTCAAAGATGTGAGCAAACTTCCTGGCAGCGACCTGGCCTGAAAGAACTTGGAAATTACAAAACCGAAAGGGGGTTTTGCTAAATGTCGCTGCAAAAAGCCGATAAGGCTACGATTATGGGCAATTTTGAAACGCATACCGGTGATACGGGTTCGCCGGAAGTCCAAATTGCGCTGCTGACCGAGCGGATTAATCAACTGGTGGAGCATCTAAAGTTGCACAACCACGATAATCACTCTCGCCGTGGTCTGCTCAAGCTGGTGGGCCGTCGCCGCCGCATGTTGGCTTACTTGAGTGAAAAAGACGTGGAACGCTACCGCATCGTGATTGGCAAGTTGGGCCTCCGCAAGTAATTCGAAATTAGCCCTCGTTACTTTCAAAACCTGGAGCCATTGCGAGTTCTGAGAAAAAACTTTCTCGAAACTCGCAATGGCTCTTATAATTTTAAATGCTTTCGTAAAACCTTTAGGTTCTACGTTTCACGTTTTCTAAGCGACAGCGATAACTTCGATTTCAATCAGGGCATCTTTGGGCAGACGGGCCACTTCGACGGTGGAACGGGCCGGGCGGTTATCGCCAAAAACTTCGGCGTAAATGCCGTTCATTTCAGCAAAATCGCCCATGTGAGCCAGGAAAACTGTCGTCTTGACAACATCTTTCAGGCTCAAGCCGCTGGCCCCAAGGACTGCTTGCAGGTTCTTGAAGACCTGCTCGGTCTGGTCGTGTAATTTCCAGCTTATCAGTTCGCCGGTGGCCGGGTCGAGGCCCACCTGGCCGCTGGTGTACACGAAATTACCAATTTTAACTGCCTGGCTGTATGGTCCCAGGGCGGCTGGTGCGCTATCGGTGTGAATGAATTCTTGATTTGCCATTAGACTGATACCTTTCTAATTTTATAAAGCTGCTTCCCAGGCAGCAATAAGTTCCGGTAAACCGGCATAAACCAGTGTAGCTTTAATCGAACTGCCTTCGTACTCGCTGGCGTGGGTAACACCGCTTAAAGTCAGGACTGTAGGGATACCCAGGCGGTTTGCCCCATCAATATCGGTCAACAAATTGTCGCCAATCATAATAGTTTCCGAAGCGGTCGCGCCCAACTGTTTAAGGGCCATTTCGTACATGGGCGCTTCGGGTTTGCCAATTACCAGGGCTTTCTGGCTGGTGCTGGTTTCCAACAAAGCCCCTATGCTGCCCGCCCCTGGTATTAAGCCTTCTTCGGTCGGAAAAACCGGGTCGGCATTGGTCGCGATATACTTTGCGCCACCTCGGATTAAGAGGCAGGCCCGTTTGACCGTATCGTAGACCAGATTAAAATCGCCGCCCTGGACTACAAAGC
>JAYSYV010000860.1:0-1351 GCA_043727245.1 Chloroflexota bacterium
GGTGGTTTAATCGCCCGGATATAGGCAATTACTTTATTAAGTTCCTCGTCAGTCAGGTGAGTATTGGCGGGCATACTACCCCGTCCGCGCCGGACGATATTCACAAAATCGTTGTTACTTTTTCCGGTCGTACTAAGGCGCGGCCCTGTTCCACCGGCCCGGCCCTCGGCGGCGTGGCAGTCGGTACAGTTATTTGCCAGGAAAAGAGCTTTACCTTCGGCGGCGGGCTGGCTTAAAGTGGCGGGCGCGGGTGTTTCCGCCGCGCCTTGCCCGGTGAAGATTAGGACAGCCGCGATTAAACCTGTCAGGATTAGCACAACTCCAAAGCCCATCCACAAATACTTTGAACTGGCCTGGGCCGGGGTAGCTTCGCTGTTTTCCACCGCTTGGTCGGGGCCATAGCCAAAGTAAGTGCTTTCATCAAACTTACGTTCGCCAGGCATAGCCAGATTAGTTTTGTCGCTTTCGGCTTCTCCAGGCTGATTTTTATCTACCATTATACTGACTCATCATAACCACCCGTTTTTCTGAAGACCCTCAACTGCCCCGGCGAAAATTTTGATACTCTCCTCAATATCGCTCTCAGTATGAGCGGTCGAAACAAATCCGCCTGTCCCGCCCATAAACTGGATGCCCCGGTTATCCAGTTCCAACCGAAGTTGGGTTCTGAGCGGCTCTGGGATACCTTTTTTCAGGCGGGTCTGGACATCAGGGTTTGCCAGGATTTCGTGGAATTCGGGCCGGTAGATATTGCCATCCAGCGGCCATTCGACCAAATCCCGGCTTTCCAGATCAAAGCAGACATGAAAGACCGAACCGCGCCCGTAACTGAAGGCCCGCCCGCTTAACCCGGCCTCGTTAAAGACATGGTTTAAGCCGGTTCGGAGCTGGTTAGCTCTCTGCTCAATCAGGCCGTAAATTTTCTCCGGTGCATCAGGAGCTGCAATCATCGAGAGAGCAGCGATACCGGCAGCCGCCGAAACCGGGTTGCCATTAAAAGTTCCGTGATGCACGATATAGCGGTCGCCTGCCTTGATACTAAAAAGCTCAATTAAGTCGGCTCGCCCGGTCACCGCTCCGCCCGGAAATCCCCCGGCCAGGATTTTAGCCAGGCAGGTCAGGTCGGGCGTGACCCCTTCCACCTGCTGCATGCCGCCAGGACCATATCGGAAGCCACTGACAATTTCGTCAAAAATCAGAATAACTTTCTTTTCGCTGGTAAGCTGCCGTAACGCCGCCAGGAAACCGGTCGGGTTTGGGACTGTCCCCCAACTGGCCCCGTCTGCTTCCAATATCACCGCCGCCACATCGTGATTGCCCTCTAAGGCTCGTTCGACCGCCTCAATTTCGG
>JAYSYV010000861.1:0-1351 GCA_043727245.1 Chloroflexota bacterium
TAACTCATAATCACAAAGGAGGCCACCTCATGTCAGCCTATTCTAACAGCTTATTCATCTCGTAATGTGTTTATTTTCATCTAGCACATTTGCCTATTATCTAATTAAACCAGGAGTCATTATCATCACTAAAAATATTACTGCCAGTAGTAGAAATCAAGTAAGGTGGGTTACCTCAGGCCTGAATAGTCCTCCTCAACTAATTATGATCTCCAGTTGTTTTATATTCCGCTTAGATATTTCCCTACTTTAAAATCTAGAGTAAAGATTGGCGACACTCTGACCACCGTATTCTCCAGACTCAAACTTAAACACTCGTAGTGGCCCTGACAAACATTCCATGCCACCACAGGTCAATCTTAAAGCTGCCACTTTCCCTGGCAGTAAAGCCAGCGTCTTTCACAAACTGGTTTAACTCGGTTAGAGTATAGGTTTTGTAAAGTTGTGAATCAAAGAGCCGAACAAGGCTTTCAAAAATGGGCCAGAAAAAATGCCCGTGAACAGTAAAATCCTCAATCACCAGTTGCCCACCTGGTTTAAGAATCCTTTTGATTTCCACTAACAGCTTTTCCGGCTGGGCAATATAGTGCAAGGCATTAGCCGATACTACAGCATCAAAACTGGCATCTGAAAAAGGTAAAGGAAGTGAAGCATCTCCTTCTACGAAGGCTACCTGATGATTTCCCGCAAGCTTACGCCTGGCCTGGGCCAGCATTTCCTGGCTGTTATCCAGCCCGATTACCTTAATTTCTGAGTGCAAACGAACCAGCCGTAACTCCAGTTCGCCCGTCCCACACCCAACGTCCAACAAATATTTTAGCTGATCCTGGCTACCTGGCCGTTTGAAATCGATATTAAACACTATATGTTCATGCGTTCTAGCGGTGAAATTACGCCAGATACGGTCATAAAACCGGGCACCCCATTTATAGAAGGAAATATTCATACAATCTTAAAATTATCTTTCTAATGCTTTATAAGTGAGCATCATGCTGTTTGGGGGTAGCACCCCATTAAACGGTGTAGTTTTGAACTAATTTTTTAGGCGGTCGTCCTCTGCGCTTAGGCGGCACAAAAGGTGGCGGCACCACCTTGTACTTTAACAATTCGCCCACGCTCCAAATGTGGTCGCTCAATCCGCTCGCCATCGCTGGGGTGCGCTTTTGCCAGCGTCCTTGCGCTGGTTGGTCATATACCACAAGGATTAAATCCTGGCCCTTACGCAACCCTTCGAACATTGTACCGGTTCGTTCACTAAAGGTTTTACCACAAACTCTACAGCGGTAACGCTTTCGGTCATGAAGGGTAATGTTACCTTGCTTTTTCAGTCCCTTTTTGGGACAATGCTGGT
>JAYSYV010000862.1:0-4432 GCA_043727245.1 Chloroflexota bacterium
TTCCGCCGCTTTCTGGCATAAAGGATGGTCAGGGGCGCAAATCAGGACCAACTCATCGGATTGCCATTCCAGGGCGGAAAGTTCGCTGCCGGACACAAATCCCTCTACCAACCCTAATTCAAGCTGCCGGGTGACGACTTTATGCTGGATTTGTTCGTTGTTGGCAATATCCAGAAAAAGGTCTATATGCGGATAGGCCGCGTTGTAACGTCCCAGGAGTGGTGGCAAAATATAGATGCCAATAGTAGTGGAGGCTCCTACCGCCAATCTTCCCTGGCGTAAGCCTTTGATGTCGTCCACCACGCGTTCCATATCTTCCACCAGGCCAAAGACCCTGGCCGCATGTTCGTAAATGGTTTGTCCTGCCGGGGTAAGCTGGACTTTGCGCCGGGCATTAGACTCAAACAGGGCCAGGCCGAGCGATTGCTCAAGCTCGCGGACCTGCTTTGAAACGGCTGGCTGGCTGATGAAAAGTTCCTCGGCGGCTCGTGTGAAGTGTTGCTGCTCGGCCACCCGAAAAAAAAGATATAAATGATTGAGGTTAAGCATTGCGTCCCTTCTTCCCTCGCCCTCTCTTGTATAAGGCGCTTTGTATTATAACTAAAAGTTATAAGATTTTGAAATGGGCTGCCATCTGGCATTATTTTGGCTTCCTAACCACTCTTTAGAATCCGGCGGTCAATTATGGTATATTCCTTGCAGTCAAGAAACCTTGTATAGAAACCTGTAAGAAAACTTGTATGCAATCATCTTGTAATCGGTTGGTTTTGAAAGGAGAGAGTAGGTAAAATGATTTTTCAATTGAGTAAACCCTTTAAAAGGGTGGGCAGCCTGGCCCTTACGGCTTTACTGCTGGCGGCCTGTGGCAACGACACCGTGACTATTAGCCCGACTACCGCTGCCGCTACTACTGCGGCAGCTACGACAGCTATTACAACAGCCGTGGCCCCTACTACCGTAATAATTGCCACTACCGCGCCCGCAACCACGGTAGCAGCTACATCAGGCGCTACATCCGTTGCCACATCCGTTGTTACCGCTGGTGCGGTTATTGCAGCTACCCCAACCGCCACCAGCGGAACGGGCGGCACCACTCCCACACCTTCGCCTATCGCGGGTATCGGCACACCTAGCGGTACTACCACGCCTGGCGGAACTCCTGGGGCGTTGACCACTGCTAACAACACTACCGCTACTCAGACCGCCCAGGGCGACCTGAAGGATGCCAGCGGCAACACCCTGGGCCGAGTTTTCCTGGCGCAAGGCGACTCTGGGGTAAAAGTAGTCCTGACTTATAACGGCCTGGTGGCAGGCGACCACGGCATCCATTTCCATGCCGTTGGTAAGTGTGAGGGGCCGGATTTTGCCTCGGCGGGGGCGCATTTTAACCCCGAAAATAAAAAACACGGGCTGTTGTCGCCAGCCGGTTCGCATGCCGGTGATATGCCGGATTTGATAGTATCGGCCTCCCGCACCGGTATTTATGAGGCTACCACAAGCCTGTTTAACCTGGGTAACGGTCCCGAACAGTTAATCGGTCAATTTGGGGCGGCCCTGGTAATTCATGCCAACCCTGACGACCAGATGACTGACCCCACCGGCAACAGTGGCGGTCGGATGGCCTGCGCCGTTTTAACCTCTAATGCCCCGAGTGTGAATTCTGGGCCGGGTGCTTCGGCTGCTCCGGGCATTACCCCGGTTAGCGGTACGCCTGGCGCAGGTGCAACCGTTTCACCAGGGGCGACTGTCACCGTCGGGACACCCGGTGCCACTACAGTCCGGCCAACCACTGCCGGAACCACGGCAGGGACGGGTACAGCTACTGGAGGAAGCACTCCTACTCCGGCCCCGACCAGATAAATTTATTTTATCAAGCAACCCGGAATATCTGCCGGGTTGCTTTATATTTAAAAAATCGACTCTTTTGATAGCTGACCACCAAATAGGGTAATAATTCCGTAAATAAGCTGTTAACCATAGATGAATTTTATTGAACAAGCAAAGATGATAAATTCTTCTTATGTGAAAGGGGTTGCTTCCATTAATCAATTTATTTTATAATTGAACACTAGCAGAGCATTGACATTGTAGCTGCCCTATCTCTCAACAATACTCCTCGCAGTTTTGTTATCGAACCGAGAAACGCCAGCGAAAGTTCGATCTGGTTAGACCTGTTTTACATTAAAGCTTCCTTTCAGTAAAGGAGCATAAATGAAAAAGCTAAAAACTCGCCCGGTATTTGGTTTTTACTTTTAGTAAAAGCCGCTTCACTACCGGAAAGAGTTAGTACCCGCAATAATCAGGTACATACCTTCGCTGGTATAAGTTTATATTGACCAAGTTGTTGGCCCTATGAAGGGCAAATTAGAGAGGAGAAGCCTGGATGCTTCACAAAAACAAGAGAGTTTTAGCCGTCTCGATGCTAGTCATCAGCATTTTGCTGGCGGCTTGCGGTGACAATACGGCCACCGCTCCTGCCCCAACAACAGCTGCGGCTGTTGCTGCTACAACTGCCGCTGCCACCACTGCCGCCGCCACCACTGCCGCTGTAGCTACAACGGCTGCTGCCACCACTGCCGCTGCAACTACTGCCGCTGCTACAACTGCCGCTGCTACAACTGCCGCTGCGACTACCGCCGCTGCTACAACTGCTGCCGTAACCACCGCCGCTGCTACAACTGCTGCCGTAACCACCGCTGCGGCTACAACTGCGACTACCGCCGCCGCTGTAAGCGCTGTTCTTCCGACCGGCTTTGATGCCGCCAAGGGTTGCAAAAACGTTGGCCTGCTGTTGCCTGAAACCGACTCCTCGGCTCGCTGGGAGCAGTTTGACCGCCCGTTGCTTGAAGCCGCTATCAAGCTGGCTATCCCTGGCGTAACCGTGCAGTACGCTAACGCCAATAACAACGCCGATACCCAGCAGAACCAGGCTGAAGCCGCCCTGACTAAAGGCGCTTGTATCCTGGTAGTTGGCGCTAAAGACGCTGACAAAGCTTCGGCTATCGTCCAGAAAGCCAAAGCTGCCAAAGTGCCGGTTATCGCCTATGACCGCTTGATCCAGGACAATGACCTGGCCTTCTATGTTTCTTTTGACAACGTAAAGGTTGGCGAAATCCAGGGTCAGTACATCGTGGACAATCACAAAAAGGGTGACAAAGTTTCCATGATCAACGGCTCCAAGACCGATAACAACGCTCTGTTGTTCTACCAGGGCGCTATGAACAAGCTGAAACCTCTCTTTGACAGTGGCGAACTGGTCAAGGTTTACGATCAGTTTACCCCGGACTGGAACAATGCCACTGCTCAGAGCGAAATGGAAGCCGCTTTGACGGGTGCCAAAAATGATATCCAGATCGCTTATGTCGCCAATGACGGCATGGCGAACTCGGTTATAGCAGCCCTCAAAGCCCAGAAGCTGAACGGTAAGGTACTTGTCACCGGCCAGGATGCAACTGTAGCCGGTGTCCAGAACATCATTACCGGCGACCAGGCGATGTCGGTCTACAAGGCTATACCTCAAGAAGTTGATTTGACTGCCAAACTGGTGGCCGCTTTCTACAACGGCACCGCGCCGGTGGGTCTGAACGGTATGACCAAGACCAGTACTGGAAAAGATATTCCGTCGGCCCTGGCAGTTCCGGTTGCCCTGGACAAGACGAACATCTTGACGACTGTTGTCAAAGATAACTTCGTGACGAAAGCTGATGTTTGCAAAGGTTTAACCGGTATAACCGGTGACCTGTTCAAGACCATCTGCAGTTAGTCGTAACCCGTTTATCCGTATCCACATTCAACCTGATATAACGAAGGGGTAGGAGTCGGTAACACGATGCCTGCCCCTCAATTGTATCGCTCACTAGCTCAAGGAGGAGACGGTCAATGACTGAAAGCGCAGATATGTCGGGAACTCCACCGCGCCTGGAATTAAGAAATATCAGTAAATCCTTTGGCGCTGTTCAAGCTCTTTCCAATGTTGATTTTGAAGTAAATGCCGGTGAGGTCATGGGACTGGTTGGCGACAATGGAGCCGGTAAATCCACCCTCATAAAGATTATGGCCGGGGCTTATATCCCCGATACCGGCGATATTTTTGTCGAAGGCCAAAAAGTTAATCTTACCAGCCCCCAGGAAGCTAACCACCAGGGTATCGAAACAGTTTATCAAGATTTAGCCCTTTCCGATAATTTAGATGTAGTTGCCAATATGTACCTGGGACGTGAGGACAAACAATGGATCATACCAGGCATTTTTGGACTTCTGAACGAAGCCGAAATGGAACGGCGGACCCTGGAAGTCCTCAAAGTATTAAATGTAAGAATTCCCTCGGTACGGGTTCCGGTGGTCGGTCTATCAGGTGGGCAGCGCCAATGTATCGCTGTAGCCAAGACAATCTTGCGTAACCCTAAAGTGGTCTTGCTGGATGAACCGACCG
>JAYSYV010000863.1:0-4427 GCA_043727245.1 Chloroflexota bacterium
TCCCATCGTGACGAATACGATGGCAAAGATAATCATGATTAGCAGCGGCAAAAGAAAAATGACCGCCATAAACCAGATGCGTCCATTGCTTGGCCGGACCAGGCGAGGGTGGTCAGTCGTGGTTGTGGAGGGTAAGTCTTCAGGTAATTTTTCCATAAGTATCAATCTAGCCGGTATTAATAAGTCCGGCGGTTGCGCGGCTGAACAGGTTCAGTATCTTCATAATCCACCGGGCCGTTATCGAATGCACCCACCCAGGAGTAACCCAGGAATAGAAAGACCAGGCTGACCAGCATGGTAAAAATGAGCAACAGGGCTACCGAGAAGCTCATAGTATTGGTGAGCAGCCTGGAAGCGGCCTGCCAGACGGGAATAATCAGATAGGCTACCCCGGTCAGGAAACAGATAAAGCCGTAAATCTTACGTAAATCGCGTTCCTGGTCGGCGTTTTCACTGGTCAACTCCCGGACCATGGAAATGCCTAACCCGATGATGGTAATTAAGACCGCGAAGATTGCCAGACCAAAATTGCTGTCAGCGCCACCCGCCAGCATGAAAAATTCGCCTAAAGCCACCAGGAATAAGCCGAGGAAAAAGGTTAAAAAGTCAAAAAGTGTAATCATACAGACCCCTTCCAAAGCACATCCGAAGTCAGAAGTCGTTAGCCAATCATCAGGTTCGTTGCACGGGTTAACTACCGGGAATTGGCAGATTGGTACAGGCACTCAAAACAAACTGGGTGTTCTAAAAAATTCTATCAATAATATAAATCGAACCATCAATCAGGGAAAGGCAAATTATGTTCTACCCGGCCAACAGGCCTATTTTAACATATGTTAACGGGGCTAACAATGTGGATAGTTTTAGAAAAGTGGTTCTAAAGGTTATTGACAGATTAGTATTTTTGTTCTATAATCCAGTTATCGCCTGAATTTAGAACATTTAGTCTAACGGGTCCAAATAAAACGGAACTTAATAAAGGGTCTCCTGCTTCCCCGGTGAGGTTGTTCCAAACCGAGCGGGTCCAATTGATTTCGCTAGAAGCACTACAGCAAAAGCGGTAGGAGAACAGATTCACCGTGCTGTAACCGGCCCAACCGGCCAACAGCTTTTTTTAACAGCGGAAAGGAAAGAACGGCTATGCCTAGCTACAATAATGCGGCGCGTAATTACAACAGTTTCTCCGACTACGATGAGGAATATGACGAACCACAGTCCACCCGGCGAACGGCTGTGAATCTACCCCCGGCTTACCGGGTGGCCGGTAACGGAGCTACCTTGAGCCGCGCCCAGGCCGTCATGCCCCAACCAATGCCAGGCGGAATGCCCCGCCGGGCCACCATGCCAAACCTTCCCGCTCCTAACATCGTACCTCGTGGCGGTATGTACGCACCCACGCCCAGCCGACCAGCCACTCGACCGGCTGCGCCAGCCCGCCGCCCCGCCGCTTCGCCAGCTAATATGACCGGCTCAACCCTAAAGCTGGGGATGTTTGCCCTGGCGCTCTTGACCGTACTGGTACTATCATATCTGATAGTATCTTTCGCATCTCACACCTGGCAGACCTGGCAAGACGACATGACTTATGGCCGACCGCGCATTTCTCGTCTGGAAGCCAATGTCGGCCATAATGAAGCCAATGGCATCAAAACGCTCTTTACCGCGCAGAACATCAACGGTCAGATTTCCATTACCGAGTTTCCTGGCAGCGACCCCAGCAAAACGCGGGTTATCGTGGGACCGCAACTATTTGGTAAAGATAAAGAGCTCATCCCGATCAAGCTCCAGGCCAAAGATGTCAACGGTGACGGCCAGAACGACCTTATCGCAACGGCTGACGACCAGGTTTTAATTTATATCAATGAGAACGGTAATTTCCGGCCTATCAACGACCAGGAACGGGCCAAGTTGAAGACACAGGCCAAGGGGAGTGAGGAAACCAAGTGAACGCTGGCACAACTTATCCACCCTATTACGCCGATGAGGAAGAAGACGATTACTACGATGAGCCGGAAATAGTCTTTGACAATAATTTGCACGGGCAGGCCATAGAAAGTTTTCAGACCGGCAGCTTTTATCGCAACGCTAACGATGTGCAGCCTCGCAGCGGTTATACCAGCACTTTCCGGCCCGACCGTCCTTTTTCAGAAGGCTTTTCTTACGCCTTACCGGCCCAGACTATGACTGGTGATGCAACCGGGGAATGGTTCAGGCCGAGTGGCCGGTCCCTGAACGCCGAGGCGGTTTATGCCTACAGCGCTGATGAACCGCTCCACCAACCGGGACAAACTAACCTCTTCATGGAACAGGTCCGGCGGTTAAGTGACGAACTGTTCCAAACGCACCGGGTTGGCCTGGTGGTAATGCTGGCAATAATCTGCTTGCTGGTCTGCGGTGGCCTTACCTGGCTGAATACTTTTGGTCGGGGCGATTCGGAAGGGGTTATATACCGCTTTAGCAGCACAGTAAGCCACAACACCACCGGCCTGACAAACAATGACCAACCCGCCGAAACCAAACCACTGGGTAATCCTCCGGCGGCAGCACCCGGCGCTCACGCAGTCAGCGGTATTCCGACCGTTAATGCAGATAAAATTGCCCAGGTTTTGAAGCAGTACAATTCTCCGGCGGCAGCGTCCAGCCAGGTGATTTATGACCTGGGAGTAAAGTATGGCATTGACCCGGCTTATGCCCTGGCCTTTTTCATCCACGAAAGCAGCGCCGGGACCAAAGGTATCGCCGTGACCACCAAATCTCTGGGTAATATTCGCCAGACCACCAATAGTGGGTTCGAGGGCTACCAGGGTTTCAGGAAATATCCTTCCTGGGAGGTCGGGGCCGAAGATTGGTATAAACTTATTCGCAATCTTTATATTGATGGCTGGAACTTGCCCACGGTTGAGAAAATTATTCCTAAATACGCGCCTTCCGAGGATAACAATAATCCAGCCTCATATATCAATGCGGTTAACACACTGGTAGATTCCTGGCGCAGCGGCAAATAAATCCCTTTAGCAATTCAGCTATCCGTCAGCCTGTCCAGTTCTAAATAGGGTTCGCTGGCCTGGATAGCTGTTTTTTTATAAAAAATTATGGCTATACCTTTTTTCAGCAAGAAGTTCAAGTCCCGGCTGTCCAGCTTTGCCGGTTTCGAGCAGGTCCGACCGGTCTACAGTCGCGGCGGAAGCGAACGCTTTGGGGTAATTGAGCGTACCCCTGAATTTAGCCGGAGCTTTGCGGGAGGCTTCTTTTCCAGAAGCAAAAAGAAAAATGTCTGTTACACCGGGGTTTTGCTACTGAGCGGTCCGTCCCTCAACCTCTGGCTGGCCCAGGGGAAAGCGGCCCAACCTTTTTATGAGAGTTTGTGCAAAGCACTACCGGTGGATAGTTCAGCCCAATTTTTATTGCGCCGCCGGAACAAACGGCTAAAACAGCATTATTCGGCTTTTCAAGAGCAGGTTCTCCGGCGGATTAAAGACGAAGAAGTTGCCAGTTGTTTCCTGCAAGAATACCTGGACAGCCAAATTTACCCGGTCGAAGAAGGCGGGTTGAGCGACATCTGGTTTGGCTTGCTGGTGAGCGCTGATTCTATCGAAATCCTGACCGGACACATGGCGGCCCTGGTGGCAACGCTGCCATGTGATTCCACGCCCTGTAGCGCGGCTGAAATAGCCGAACTTGTGATGGATTACTATGCACCCCAGGTTTTGGAAGGGCAACGCGAGGCCGGGCAATTTATTTCAGACCAACTCTTGCCCGAAATGCTGGCTCCGGCCAATTTGAGTATTGCACCCGAAAGCACCTTTAACGGCCTGACGGCGGCTTACTGGAAAATTTTAGCCCCACCACTTTCTCACCCGGAAGGTTGGACCGCTCCTTTGCTGGATAACGAGCGGTTGGTTAACACCGAGTTTGACGTATCGATTCACCTGACCCCGGCCAACCGGGACAAAAAACTACTGGAAGTGTTGGAACGGCGGCGGGGTTTTCTGGATGAGCAATTAGAAACGGCTTTCGCGCAGCAAAATACCGAGGCGGTAGATGATTTACAGGAGCAGCGCCAGGAGGTTTCTAACCGGCTGGAAGCGGCTCTCAGCCCGGACAACCGCTATTTTGAAGCAGGAATTACTTTAACTTTGAGGTCCGGTCAGGAGGAATTTGCGGCAGCTTGCCAGGTATTTGAAGAAGAATTAAGGAATTGTGGGCTGGCCGCTCGCCGGACGCGTACCGCCGCCGAAACACGTTCGGCTATGCTGGAATGCGCCCCGTTAAACCTGACCCAGGCTGAACGGCCCCTGGTTTTGCCTGCCGGAGAAGCAGGACGTTTAGCCCACCTGGCTCCAAAGGCCGGACCGCTCGAAAAGGCCGGGCAATCGCTGGTCGGATTTTCACGCCTGAATGAACCGGTTTATCTCAGTCCAGCGGTC
>JAYSYV010000864.1:0-1346 GCA_043727245.1 Chloroflexota bacterium
CGTTTTCCACTGGATAATTCACCACCGGGTAACGCTCTTTTTTATTATCTGCTGCAAAGCGCCATGCAAATGCAAAATTATCCCGGTGACGAGGCCAACGCGGAAGGCGACAGCGCGGCCATGCATCTGTTTAATATGGCCGCCCGCTGCTCTGGCGTGAGTGTGCCGCTCTTGAGTGTTCACGGTGACGAAGACCCGATTATTTCTAACGAACTTTTTGCCGAAATGCGCCGCTACTGGCCCGCTGATATGTTCCAGGAAGTTATCTTTAAAGGTTCCAGCCACTCCCCGATGGTGGAGCAGCCGCGCCGCTTCGCGATTACCCTGGATGAATTTTATTCAACTATTTACCACTAAAGCAAGAAAATTTAGAAAGAAGGCAACTGATTTATGGCGAATCCTTCCGAGATAACGGGTCAAACTAACACCAGCAAAGGGCCAATGCGAGGTCGGCCGGTCCTGTTCCTGGACCTCGAAACGACCGGTCTTAATCCCGGTATGCAGGAAATAAGCGAAATCGGGGCAGTGCTAGTTTCGCAACCGGGCTGGCAGGTTGTCAGGAGTTACGAGGCTAAAGTTCTACCTACTCACCTGGAAACGGCCCAACCGGAAGCCCTGGAAATCAGCCACTATGACCCGGCAATCTGGGCGAAAGAAGGCCGCCCTTTGAAACAGGCTCTGGAAGAACTGAGTGACATCGGGCAGGGCGCTATCCTGGCCGGGTTTAACGTTACGTTTGATTGGGCTTTCCTGCAAACCAGTTTCAATCTGGTGGACCTGCCCGACCCCTTCTATTACCACCGCTATGACGTTATGAGTTCGGCCTATACCATGCTCTACCACCGCAACGAATTTAAAAAGTTCAGCCTGAGCGAGTGCTGCCGCTTTTTTGGCATTACCAACACCAAAGCCCATAGCGCCCTGTCAGATGCCCAGGCTACTTATGAGGTTTTCCTGGGTTTGATGAAGCTGGAACAAAGCCCGGCCTTATAAACTTTTCTTGCCGGGCAAGATAAAAGTGGTCGGTAATTCGTTGAGGGGGTGAGGCGTGACAATCACGGCTGCGTCGTAAGCCTGGCGGATATTGGCCGCAGTAATGACTTCCGCCGGGCTGCCAATGGCTAAAATCCGGCCTTTGGAAAGCAAGGCCAGCCGTTTGCAGTACTGCGAGGCTAAATTCAAATCGTGAAAGACGGCCAGAGCGCCCCGGCCCGGTTTTTCAACCAGCCAGCGGGCGGCAATATCCATAATTTCGGTCTGGTAATTGATGTCGAGGTAAGTGGTCGGTTCATCCAGCAGCAGCAGGCGGGGCTGTTGGGCCAGGGCCAGGGCAAACAGGACGCGCT
>JAYSYV010000865.1:0-1346 GCA_043727245.1 Chloroflexota bacterium
TTTGCTTTTAGTTATGGGTGTACTGCTTACCCTGACTAAACCGTCTTTTTTCCCGTTGCTTGTGCTGTATACCCTGCTTCCGGTAAGCCAGTTTGGTACTATCAAACGCTATTCAGGGCTAATTGCGGCTATGCTGTTTATTAGTGCGGCTACTCTGATAGCCTGGAACCAGCTTCTAACCCTTGCCGTAGGTAAAATTACTCTTGTTACTGTGGAAGAGAACTTATCCCCCGGCGATCAACTGGCTTATATGTTACGGGTACCGCTGCGTTCTATTGAAGCGCTCTGGTCAAGTTTTACTCGTCAAACAGGCGGTAATCTGGAAGAGTACATTGGGAAGCTTGGTTGGCTTGATACGCCTTTATCGCCATTGCTTATTTTAAGTTACATTGTATTTATAGCCTTCATAGGTCTGGTCGATAATACCCTGGCAATTTCAATTAACTATCTAGCCAAACTTAAAATTGGAGTGGCTATGCTGGGGAGCCTGGGAGCAACCATATTTCTACTGTACTTATCCTGGACGCCGGTGGGTTCTTATGATTATCATGGTATGCAAGGCCGTTACCTGATTCCTATAATCCCGCTTTTTGTGTTATTGTTTTATAACCGGGCAATTGTTTTCAAGGTCAAAGCTGTGCAAAAGGGCCTGCTGGTAGGTTGTTTCTCTTTTGTAGTTCTAAGTTTAACTTTAAGTACGGTCAGTGACCGCTACTATGCCGATGCGCTTATACCGAGCAGCGAGAGTATCGGGAGTGGTCAGGGCTCGCCGGCGGGTGAGATTCTACCGGACCGGCCTTTCAAAGAAACTTTTGTCTGCCCGGTAAATAAGCTGGATGACCTGGCTTTGTATGTGGCAACCTATCTCAGGACCAATACTTCGCGGTTTAGCCTGACGCTTCTTGACAACAATAATAACCAAATTGAGCAGCAGCTCTTTGAGGCTGTAAAAGTTAAAGATAACAGTTGGGTCTTTTTCAAACTAACCAGGTCGGTTGAAAACTGTTATGGAAAGAGTTTTACCTTAGCCCTAACTTCACCTGATGCTAGAACTGGAAATGCAATTACTGCCATTCTTTTCCCCCGCAGTAGTGAAGGTAGCTATCAACCGGTTTATACTTTCAGGAAAGCGGATAGAAGTGTCCTGGGTCTGGCTTTTAATAGCTATAATCGTAAAGAATTGCTCTTCCCACCTAATTACTAACTGGTTATCGAGAAAACGAGGGAAATTTTAGTCATAATGAGTATATCTAAGGACTTCACCAACGACAACGATAACAACGACAACGCAATCAAGATGAGCGAGGGCAAGACTTTACCTGAAACCCCGGTTCAGGGCAGACCTA
>JAYSYV010000866.1:0-1345 GCA_043727245.1 Chloroflexota bacterium
GAGGGGGATAGTTTGGATGTAATGCCGGAGGGGCAGTACCAGGCGACGCTGGCGCTGCACCGGTGGCTGGTGGTGACGGCGGGGATAAAGGCGGACCGGGAGCATGTTATCGGGCATTACCAGATTACGGGGAAACAGCGGGCTAACTGTCCTGGGCCGGGGTTTCCGTGGGAGAGGCTAATGAGGGATCTGGCGGAGGGGTGGAAGCAGCGCCTGGACACCAGGGGGCGTCTTTTCAGGATGCGGTGACGGGGTTCTGGGTGGTGGAGCCGTTCGCGTCTTTTTGGAAGGAAAAGGGCGGGCTGGCGTTGTTTGGGCGGCCAATCAGTGGGATGACGGGCGGGGCGGGTATCCAAGAAGGGGTGGCTTTTCCAGGTTGTGAGGCGTTTCAGTGGTTCGAGCGGGCGCGGTTTGAACTGCATACCGGTGGGGCTGTGATGCTGGGGCTGGTGGGTAGGGAGGCGCGGGAATTCGCCGGTAGAGATTAAACTATACCGGCGAGGTTTTGAAGAAATTCAGGAGACATCTTGAAACCTTTTAAAGCCAAGAAGCTCGGCTTCTTCTAAAAGTTGAAGACCTTCTCTGGCCTGTTTTACAGAAGGAGTATCATTTAAGGCAGCAATGGTAGCAAGGTGAGTAGCCAGGCTTCGCTTGAAAGCAGGCAAATTACCTGTCTCTTTACCCCATTCAGAAAGTGAAGCCCAGGTGAAAGGAGGAATATTAGAAACTTCCTGGATTATATTCGGGCCTTTCCCACCTGAATTACTTTTTATTTTGATTTCGGTTGAGCCAGTTGATTTTTTCAGGTCAACCAACTCCTTTGAAATCTCAGAAGGAATTGTTATTATCAGGTCCTGGATCTTATCCCAGCAGGCTTCCTTTTTACACCATTCGGTGATGTTGGCGTTACCTGGAGGATTAATAATACTGGAATAAACCTTTTTTGAAACAATTTTTATGGCTTCAGCAAGGACCGGAGAGATATTCTGTTCCCGCCATATTTTATCCAGGTCTATGCGGGAAGAAGTTGTCAGAGAGAGCCAGGCCAGGGTATAGGTAACGATATTAGCTTTGTAGCCCCCGTATTTTTCCCCGGTAATTATTTTATCAGCTTCTTTAAACAGGATAGCTTTTGCTATAAGCCTCCGGTAGAACAGTTGATCTGGAATCAGGTCCGGTTGTTCATTTTTGAGACGCATGGTGAATTCGACAAAGCTTTTCTGAGCGCCAAGACTTACAATGTGAGGATACTGGTCCCAGGTATTTTCGAATTTTGCCAGGTCAGTTTTGGTAAATCGCTGGGAATTGGGATGACTGAGCTTGAACTGTTGCATTTTTGTTGGAG
>JAYSYV010000867.1:0-1345 GCA_043727245.1 Chloroflexota bacterium
GGGTAAATGCGTCTACCAGCACGTGGTCATCCAACAGGTCGCCGTGAAGCAACACCGGCTCGAAATTAAAATGACGGTCTAAGTCCAGAAAGTCTTCAAAGTAAGCTGCTACAAGGTCTTGCCGCTCGTCTGAAAGTAAAGGCGAAACCTTCTCGCGCACCTGGCTGTAAAAAGCTTCCAGGGACTCGCGCCAGTTGTCCTGGGACATATGCGAGTCGGTAAAGTTTTTCTCTTTTACGCCCAGTTGCCTGGCTCGCTCGACCGGGAAAGCGTGTAAAGCGGTCAGAAAATCGCCCAGGGCCGCTCTCCACCACTCGGACTGGCCCACTTCCTCCGACCAGTCCGGTTGGGTCAGGCCAGGCAGAGCTTCGTAGCCAACAAAAAGATAGGGGAAATTCAAGCTGCTAAATTTCGCGATATAGCTAAATTGGGGAATGGGCAGCGGCAGGGTGGGGGCCAGCTCCGGCAGCAGACGGGTTTCCAGGGCCAGCCGCTCGGCCACTTCGGGGCGTTTGGGAAAGCGGAAGATAAGCCGTTCGTTGACCAGACAAACCAGGCTGTCCCAGCCTTCCGCCAGGTAGCGCAGACTTTCCAGGGGCAAGCCGGGGAAATTCTCTAAAATTGCCGCCCGGTAGGAAGCCAATTGGTCGGTTGACACAGGTTTAAATCCGGACCAGTAAAGCCACGGCCTGGCCTTCCAGCCCTTCCAGGCGACCGGCAAAGCCAAGTTTTTCGGTTGTGGTTGCTTTCACATTTAGCTGGTTCTCGTCTATGCCCAGGGTATCGGCCAGTTTGCGGCGAATTTCCGGCACGTAAGGGGCGAGTTTAGGTTGTTGAGCCACAACCGTCGCATCCAGGTTGACCAGTTGCCAGCCTTCGGCCCGGATTTTCCGGTAAAGCTCACTTAGCATCTGCAAGCTTGAAATACCCTTGATAGATGGGTCGGTCGGCGGATAATGGCGGCCGATATCGCCCAGGCCCGCCGCTCCCAGCAGAGCGTTGATGATAGCGTGGGTTAGCACATCGGCATCGGAATGGCCGTCCAGCCCCAGTTCAAAAGGAATCTTAATACCGCCCAGGATGAGCGGTCGACCTTCTACCAGGCGATGCACATCAAAACCCTGGCCTATCCTGAAAGCCGGACTGCTAATTCGTGCCTGTGAAACTGTTTCGGTTTCAGGGGTCGTGAGTGGGGCCATATTTGAAGGAGTTTGCCCGGCTAGAATCAGGCGGGCCTGGTCCAGGTCGTCGGGGGTAGTCACTTTAATATTGGTATAGGCGGCCTGAAAGACTTTAACCGGATATCCGGCCAGTTCGGCCATCATCGCGTCATCAGTAACTTCCG
>JAYSYV010000868.1:0-4409 GCA_043727245.1 Chloroflexota bacterium
CGTTGACCGGCGGCAAAGGCTTCGTCCGGCAAGTTGGCACTACAAGCCGGACACCGCCAGCCCGCCCTGCTTTCTCCCGTATTCGACCATGCGCTTGAGTCAAGCCTCATTTGGATTTACTTCCTTTAATGTCGTTGAACGTGACGCCCTGATTTGATTTTAGCACATAACTTTTAGAATATACGTGCGCCGTAACCGGTTTGTTTCCAAAAAGAAAAGCGCGAGGCAAAAGTTAGCCGGTGTGTTAAAATCCAGGCACTTTCTCGAAAAGAAAACTTGAATGGCCTGAACAAACTTTTCGGGTAGTATTAAGCCGACAAAAGAAGCCAAGGAAACAACAAGGAAAGGATAAAGCCGACATACATGAAAGCCATTGCCATCAAACCAGGCCGGAAAAATAGCGTATACCTGGAGGAAATCGAAAAACCGGCGGTGAGGCCCGGCGAATTATTAATCCGCGTGCTGGAAACCGGCATCTGCGGGACCGACCTGGAAATCATCAACGGCGATTATGGCACTGCTCCCAAAGGACAAGAATTCCTGGTGCTGGGCCACGAGTCTTTCGGGCGGGTAGAAGAAGTGGGCAGCGGACTTGAAAATAGCGGCTGGGTCAAGGGCGATTACGCCGTCTGCACCGTCCGGCGACCCTGCCACGAAGGCGACCCGAACTGCGACCACGGCCACAGCGATATGTGCCTGACCGGGCAGTACACCGAGCGCGGCATCAAGGACCAGCACGGCTTCATGACCGAGTATTATACCGAGCAGCCGGAATTTGCTATAAAAGTGCCGATGCTTTACCGGTCCTGGGGCGTGCTGCTGGAACCGACCGCCGTGGTCGAAAAGGCTATTTACCAGGCTTACAAGATTCAAGAACGGCTGGAATGGGAGCCAAAAAGAGCCTTGGTATTGGGCGCGGGGCCGATTGGCCTGCTGGCAACCTTCCTGTTGCGGGATAGAGGGCTAGAGGTTTTTACGGTAGCCCACAGCCTGGGCGGGCCGTCTAACCCCAAGGCTGTAATGACCGAACGAGTGGGCGCAACCTATCTTTCCAGCCAGGAAGTCGAGGTAGAGGAACTTGGTAACAGGCTGGGAGACATTGACCTGATAGTCGAGGCAAGCGGCAGCAGTGAGATTGTCTTCAAAGGGATGGCGGCCCTGGGTCCGAATGGTATAATGGCGATTACCGGAGTTCAAAACGGGCATAACGCCCTGCCAATTGATACCAACCGGCTCAATCACCAGCTTGTGATGGGCAACCAGGTGGTCTTTGGCTCGGTCAATGCCAACCGCCGCTATTTTGAAATGGGAGTGGAAAGCTGGGGTAGCCTCGAAACCAAGTGGCCGGGCGCTCTGGCCGGGCTGATTACGCGCAAGCTGCCCCTGGAAGATTTTCAGACGGCCCTTAGCCGCGACCGCACCAGTATTAAAACGGTCTTACAAATCGTACCGGAGACAGCTTGAATTGTCTAACGCATTTGTAACACGATTATTGATTGACACCGGGCCTTAAATCAACTAAAATTGTAACAAACATAGAAAACCGAGCGTAGTCTTGGCCTTCTCTCATTTCATACCCTACGCTTGCTGGCAACGTTTGGAAACAGCTTTACTATTGCAGGGCAGTTTTATTAAATTAGAAATATCTAGAGAATAAAAAGGCAATAAAGCGGGGCGTTGGCGGATACGTACGGCCCGTTTTTTGTATCTTTAACTAGTCGGTTAGAAACGCATATAAAGAAGATGCGATGATAGGAATCCGGGCAAAGGCGGTCGGACTCCAGCGGCTTTCTTAGCGGGAAGCCGTTTATGATAGCTATTACAGGTGCTATTGGTTGCACCCGGAGGGGAGAAACCGGGTTATGTCCGCCAAAACAGTAAAATTGAATCAAACGCCGGTACTGGCCGAGGCTTACCCTGAAACGGAGCCGCCGGTTGCAGTCGCGCCCACCTCGGTAATTGAACCGGTCCAAAGTCAAACTGATATAGATAGTAGCGCCCTGATGGCCGAGGTCAAAAAATACCTACCCTCGGCTGATTGGCCTGTGATTGAGCGGGGAGTTCAATTTGCCATTGAGGCTCACAGCCACCAGAAACGGGCCAGTGGCGAACCCTATGTCATTCACCCTATCGCTGCCGCTACCACCTGTGCCCAGATGCAACTCGACCGGGATGTCATAATCGCGGCCCTTTTGCACGATGTACCCGAAGATACCAGTGTCACCCTGGAAGAAATTCAGCGTGGATTTGGCGAGAAAGTCGCCCGGCTGGTGGACGGTGTTACCAAGTTAGGCAAAATCAAGTGGTCCCAGGTGGACGACCAGAACAGCCGGGCCATGCAGGAGAAACAAGAACAGGCCGAAAACCTGCGTAAAATGTTCCTGGCGATGGTAGATGATGTGCGGGTAGTCCTCATCAAACTGGCCGACCGGCTGCATAACATGAAGACCTTGCAGTACAAGTCACCGCCTAAACAGATTAAAATTGCCACCGAAACACTTGAGATTTTTGCTCCGCTGGCGAACCGCCTGGGTATCTGGCACATTAAATGGCAGTTAGAAGACCTCTGCTTTATGTACCTTTATCCTGAGCAGTATCAAAAACTGGTCAAAGAACTGGACGAACAACGAGAAAGCCGCGAAATATATCTTAAGCGGGTCGAGAAGATCATTAGCCAGGCCCTACCCGAAGCGGGTATCAATGTGCTTGACGTAAGCGGGCGGCCCAAACACGTTTTCAGCATCTTTAAAAAGATGGAACGTAAAAACGTGCCACTCAGCCAGATTTATGATGCCCTGGGCGTACGGATTATTGTCGAAAATGTGCGCGACTGCTACGGGGCGCTGGGTATCATTCATACCCTCTGGCGGCCCGTCCCCGGCGAATTCGACGACTACATCGCCAATCCCAAAGAAAGCCTTTACCAATCGCTGCATACCGCCGTTATCGGGCTGGACACTCGTCCGCTCGAAATTCAAATCCGCACCAAAGATATGCATCAGATATCGGAGTATGGTATCGCGGCCCACTGGCGCTATAAAGAGGGCGGCAAGCGCGACGTTGAGTTTGAGGCGAAAATTGCCTGGCTGCGCCGTCTGCTCGATTGGAAAGACGATAATTACGACGCTCAAGAATTTGTCGACTCACTCAAGAGCGACGTTTTCCAGGACCAGGTCTATGTTTTCACGCCCAAAGGCGATATTATTGACCTGCCTGCTGGAGCTACACCGGTTGATTTTGCCTACCGGATTCATACTGATGTCGGCCACCAGTGCAGCGGGGCGCGGGTAAACGAGCGCATGGTCCCTTTGAATTACCAGCTTCAAAATGGCGAAGTTATCAAAATCATGCAGGCCAAAAACCGGAAGGGACCAAGCCGGGACTGGCTCAACCAGAATTTAGGTTATATCAAGACCGCCGGGGCCAGGGAGAAAATTCGCCAGTGGTTCCGCCGTGAGGAACGCGACGAAAATATTTCGCACGGGAGGCAACTGCTGGAAGCCGAACTTAAACGGCTGGGCCTGGATAATATCAAATATGATACAGTCGCCTCACACTTCCCGAAATACGAGAAGCTCGAAGACTTCCTGGCCGGTATCGGTTACGGCGGGGTAAGTATGGGCCAGGTGACGGGCCGCTTGATAGAGGCTACCCGCCAGGCCGAGCAAGCCCTGCCCGAATTTATGCAGCCGACCAGCGCCAGCGTCAGCCCGACACCCGAACGGACTCCCACGGCTCCCGGTGGTGTTACCGTGACCGGCATTAGCGGGATGCTTACTACCATTGCCAGTTGTTGTCACCCCATGAAGGGCGACGATGTAATAGGCTATGTCACCAAAACCAAAGGCATTTCGGTCCACCGAGTCTCCTGCCCCAACATCCTCAACCTGCCGGAAGATAACAAAGAACGCCTTATCCGGGTAGGGTGGGGCGAGGACAACCAGCAGTTCTATCGGGTTCCAGTTAGAATGGAAGCACTGGACCGGGTAGGTCTTTTGCGGGACATTACTATATTGGTGGCCGATGAAAAAATTAACATCGGTGATATGCGGACGTTGCCCGCCAGCCAGCGCGGGATAATTTTAATTTTGTTCACTGTGGAAGTAACCGACCTGGAACAACTAGCTCGCATTTTGAACAAGTTACATACTGTGCGCGATGTCATGGATGTGCGGCGGGAAGCTCCTGCGGTGCGTTCCGCCAGCGATAAAAAATAAAATCAAGGCAGGTTGTCATGAACTCAAGTCTTCGCCCACGTCTGGAAGAGTTTTTCCTTGCCTTACTCTGGTTAATTGGCACCGGAGCCTGGGGATATTTTGGATTTAACGGCTATCTCCAAAATATAACGGCTGGGCCAGGTTTTAACTTGACCGGCTTTGTCATCAGTTTCTTTTTGCTTGGCCTGACGG
>JAYSYV010000869.1:0-1342 GCA_043727245.1 Chloroflexota bacterium
CTGCTCTGCTTGTTGAGTTGTAGTACGCGTGTGCGAATCACAGCCAACTGTTCCAGGGGAGTGAGGCCATCTTCGCTGGGTTCAAGCAGCCCAGAATCAACCTGTTCCAGCAAGCCGGATACCCGAATCATAAAAAATTCGTCCAGGTTAGAATTAAAAATAGCTAGAAACTTGATGCGTTCCAGCAACAGATTAGTGGCATTTTCGGCTTCTTCCAAAACCCGCAAATCAAATTCTAGCCAGTTTATTTCTTTATTGAAATAGCGATAACTGGCATCAGGTTTAACCCGCTTGGGGGGCTGGACGACCTGGATATCGCTATCCTTTTTGTTTTTGGCTTTGTGCCTTTTACCTTTTGCAAGTGCCATAATTTAATGTACCAACTCCCAATTTGGCCTGATGTCAAGACTCCAATCAACGGGCCGGTTTTGGTCTAATTGCAACTTGAAGAAAGCAGCCGCACCCACCATAGCGGCATTATCGGTGCAAAATACGGGCGCTGGGTAGGTAACAGTCAGGTCAAGCGGCCTGGCCCGTTCGGATAAAGCCGAACGCAAAGCTTTGTTTGCGGCCACCCCCCCGGCGATAATAATCTGCCTGGCCTCGAATTCTTCGGCTGCCCGGACCGTCTTGGTTGCCAGCACTTCCACTACGGCCTGCTGAAACGATGCCGCTATATCAGCCACCGGAAACTCACGCTGGCTCAACCCCGCCGGAACCTGGACAGGACGGTTTGCCGGTAGAGTATTGCCCGAGAACGGAGCCGGTTTGGGCGGTGGAGCCTGGTACTCCGCCGCTTTACGCATGACGGCTGTTTTAAGGCCGCTAAAACTAAAATCGTATGTGCCTTTCAGCCAGGCACGGGCAAAAGGAAAGCGGTTCGGGTCGCCTCCGACAGCGGCCTTTTCGAGCAGCGGTCCACCGGGATAACCCAGGCCCATCACACGGGCTATTTTGTCATATGCTTCCCCGGCGGCATCGTCCTGAGTCTTACCGAGCATCTGGTAATCGCCGTGACCGCGCATCAAGACAATTTCGGTATGCCCACCTGAAACAATCAGGGCAATCAACGGAAATTGGGGGGCTTCCGGCGTTTCAGCGGTGTCCTTGCCTGACAGCGGCGGAATCAACCAGTTAGCATAAATATGCGACTCGAGATGATTGATGCCAATCAGGGGTTTCTGGCGGGCAAAAGCAATCGCTTTACCGGCGTTTACTCCGACCAGCAAAGCCCCAGCCAGGCCGGGACCGTTCGTTACCGCTACCGCATCAATATTCTGCCAGCTTAGCCCGGCTTGCCCCAGCGTTTCCTGCAAGACCGGCGCGATATAAAGGATGTGTT
>JAYSYV010000870.1:0-4405 GCA_043727245.1 Chloroflexota bacterium
GGCCGCCTGGCTCGCTACGAAAACCGGGATTTTGGCAGCGAAGTAGTGGCTGTAATACCGGGAGCCAACAACTTGCCGGACTTTACCGCCTTTGGCGAAGTCAATCCTGCCGATAAGCTGCCCGCGCCCAGCGAAGCCGATGCCAAACTAGACCCGGATAAACTGTACGTCAAAGAGTCCGGCCATTACGTGCAGGGCGAGTTTAAAACTACCTGGACCCGGACTGACTTTAATGCTTTGAGCAGGTACGGTTATCCTTTAACCGAGCAATTTACGGAGTACGATCCGCGCACCAAAACCAATAAATTGGTCCAGTATTTTGAGCGGGTGAAATTCGAGCAAGAAAAGCCCACCGATTTAGTTCGTACAGCCTTGATTGGTTACGATGCGATTGAAGGCCGCTTTTTCCCACCAGGCCGTTTTGCCGTGACTACTGATGACCAACAGTATTTCGACCAGACCAAACACCTTCTCAAAGGAGCTTTCTTCACCTTCTGGAGCAAGAACGGCGGTTTATCCCGCTATGGCTATCCGATTTCGGAGGAATTTACCGAAAAGAACCCGGCTGGTAAAGACACTATTTACCAGTATTTCGAGCGGGCCAAGTTTGCCTTTGACCCTGACACCAAAACCGTGACGATTTCTTTGCTGGGCCTGGAAGTGCTGCAAAAGAAAGGCTGGGTGAGATAGCTAACCGGATGGGCCGGCCTGAAGTACCTCCCCGGTTTACCAGGCTAATTGCCCACCCGGTAGTCAGGGGCAGCGGGTTAGGGCTGCTCTGGCTGGGTTCGCTGATAGCAGCCGTCGCGACTTTAATCATCTTTACCTACTTTGTTGGCAATTCGGGCGAATGGTTCCAGGTAAGCGGTCAGGCTGCCGAATGGTGGTCGTTTGGTTTGCGCCTGCTAATTGCGCTCATTTTCGCTTTTAGCACCTTCTGGCTGCTCTTTCATCCCCGGCGGGCTTTTCTACATCTTCACCGCTTCTGGCGGTTCCTTTTAGAGCGGTTTCTCAGGCGGCCCGGTGGAGCCGGGGCTAAAATGGCCGGTAAGGTTGCGCAAGACCTGGAAGAAGTCGAGCAAGACCTGAAAAAAATGGACCGGGAACAAGAAACTCCGGCCCCTGTTACTGAACCTCCTCCAACCAAACTACTGCCCATTCTAAAACCTATCAGCCGCCGCCGTTTCGTGACCGAGGCAGCCTTAATCGGGGCTTTTACAGCCGATTCTCTCTTTATCGAGCCAACCAGCCCCGATTTAACCCGCCTGGATATAAAACTGCCTTACCTGCCGTCCGCTTTTGAAGGGCTGACCATTGCCCAACTCAGCGACATTCATATAGACCCCTACACCTCCTCCGAAATGATTGACCGGATGGTCGCCCAGGTAAACGCCTTGAAACCGGACATTACTTTCGTCACGGGCGACTTTGTTTCGCGAGGAACCTATTACTTTGAGCAAGCCGCCCGGACACTTGGCAAACTGCGCGATGGTACTCGCCTGGGCCTCTATGGGGTCTCCGGCAATCACGACCACTGGTCGGATGGTAACGACCTGAGCCGCTTAGAGCCTTTATTGAAAAAACACGGCTTGCCCTTGCTGCGTAATACTGCCACTAAAATTGAACTCAATGGCGACAGCCTGTGGCTGCTTGGAACGGACGACTCCAGCACACACAACGATGACTGGCAAAAAACCTTGCGAGCAGCCAACTTTCTCAGCGAAGAAGCCCTACGGCGCTACGAAGGAACCAGCATTTTGCTTTCGCATAACCCGGCTTTCACGCGCAAGGCTATCGGAGCATCCCCTGATTTGCTGCTAGGAGGCCATACCCACGGCGGACAGGTCTATATTCCGGTCATCGAAGATATAGTGGTTTCACCAATCTTTCCCCAGTATCGCCATTATTATAAGGTGGGCGACCGGATGCAAGTCTATGTCAACCGGGGCGCAGGGGTAGTCGGACCGCCAATGCGGTTTCTGGCCCGGCCCGAAATCCTGCTGCTGCGCCTGATAAAAGCTTGACAAAATTTAGGGGCTAGTTTAATCTAGTAAAACTAGATAAACTATATCTACAAAGCTTTTCCTGAATTTAGCCTAAAGGAGATTTCAATGAGCGAAACCAAACAACAGGGCTTTGAAACGCTGGCTTTGCACGGCGGGCAGGTCGCTGATGCGACTACACATTCGCGGGCCGTGCCAATTTACCAGACTACTTCTTTCGTATTCAATGACACCGAACACGCCGCCAATCTTTTCGGACTAAAAGAATTTGGCAATATTTACACCCGTATAATGAACCCGACCACCGATGTTTTCGAGCAGCGGGTGGCTCTACTGGAGGGTGGCGTAGGGGCCGTAGCAACCGGGTCCGGCCAGGCCGCTGAATTGCTGGCTATCCTGAACCTGTTAGGAGCAGGTGATGAACTGGTAAGCTCGTCCAGCCTTTACGGCGGCACTTACAATCTTTTCCACTACACTTTCCCAAAATTAGGCATTAACGTTAAGTTTGTTGACCCCGCCAACCTGGACAATTTCCGACAAGCCATTACCCCGAAAACGAAGGCTATTTATGCTGAAACGGTCGGCAACCCCAGGTTAGATACCCTGGACATTGAAGGAGTAGCTAATGTCGCCCACGAAAACGGCATTCCGCTGATTATAGATAACACCCTCCCCAGCCCCTACCTGGTCAACCCGATTAAATGGGGAGCCGATATTGTGGTCCACTCCGCCACCAAGTTCATCGGCGGACACGGCACTAGCATTGGCGGTATCGTGGTGGATGCCGGTAAGTTCGATTACAACACCGACAAATTCCCCGGTTTCAGCCAGCCGGACCCCAGCTATCACGGCCTGACCTTCAGCCAGCTTGGCGACCTGACTCCGCTGGCCTACGGCCTCAAGCTGCGGGTCCAAATGTTGCGCGACCTGGGACCGGCTATTAGTCCTTTCAACTCGTTCCTGTTCCTGCAAGGTCTGGAAACCCTGCCTTTACGGATGGAACGCCACAGCCAGAACGGTATGGCAGTCGCCCAGTTCTTGCAGAGCCATCCGAGCGTGGCCTGGGTCAACTATCCCGGCCTGGAAGATTCTGCCGGTCACGCCCTGGCGAAGAAATACCATCGCGGCGGCATGTACGGGGCTATCCTGGGCTTCGGCATCAAAGGCGGGCTGGAAGCGGGCAAAAAGTTCATCGACAACTTGAAGCTGTTCTCGCTGCTGGCGAACGTAGGCGATGCCAAATCACTGGTCATTCACCCGGCCAGTACCACCCACTCGCAGTTGACGGTTGATGAACAGTTCGCGACCGGGGTCACGCCAGATTTCATTCGTCTGTCGATTGGCCTCGAAACGATTGGCGACATCCTGGAAGACCTGGACCAGGCTCTCAAACAGAGCGGCAAATAGGTTATAGAAATAAAAAGACCCCTGCCATTATGACAGGGGTCTTTTTATTTCTAGTCTTATTGCAAACAAAACTCGTTACCTTCAGGGTCTTGCATAACAATCCAGGACTCTCCCATTTGACTAAACTCCCCAACTTTGATTGCGCCCGCGCCGAGTAATTGCTCAACCTTCTGGTTGATCCGCTGGCGGCGTTCCGGTTCCGGCGTGGCCCGGCCTCCGCCCACGTTAACATCCAGATGAACCCGGTTTTTAACCGCTTTGCCTTCGGGAACTTTCTGAAAATATAGGCGCGGACCTTTGCCTTCCGGGTCTACCAGCGCCGAAGCCGAGTCCCACTTTTCTTCCGGTATATTCTGGGCTTTCAAGAAATCCGGCCAACTCGCAAAACCCGGCGGCGGATCCTGGATTTTGTAATCCAGAGCCATAGCCCAGAATTGAGCAACCCGGTCGGGATTGGCACAGTCAAAAGTTACCTGCAACGAAATTCCCATTAGAAACCCCCTTTGAATGTCCTTTTGTGGCAAAACCACTTGAATTATATCGTGATTTACAAAGTTCTTTATAAATCATTTGTTCTAATATAGCTCAAAAAGAAAGGCCGGTCAATCCATGTGACCGACCCGTTTTCACTTTTTACTTCTTTAGAAGTTTACGGGCAACCGCCTGCCAGACCTGATTCATTTCATGAACGCGCAAGAGCCGCAAAGCGAAAATATAAGCCACGCCGCCCACTCCTATGCCCACAACAACCGTTAGCAAGTTGGCAATTTTGCCGGAATCGCCCAGCCAGACCGTGATTAACCCTGCCGCCAGGTAAGCGCAAACCAATAAGAGCAGCGAAGCCAGGACGGCCTTTAACGCAGTGCGGTAAAGCCCGTGTCCGCCCAGGCCGCCAAATCGGCGGCGCAACAGCCAGAACATGATGCACATGTGGACGACCTGTTGCAGCGAGTTGGCGATGACCAGGCCCATCATCCCGGTATGCAGCACATTTA
>JAYSYV010000871.1:0-1340 GCA_043727245.1 Chloroflexota bacterium
GCCTTTGATCACCAGGTTAAAACCCTGGTCACCTCCATAAAAGACCTTGCTCAGGCCATTAAGGTTCGCCGCTTTAAGAAATTCTTCAGCCTCGTTGCCTTTCAGCAGACGCACGCCCATTTCTAATTTGGGGTAAAGTAATGGTACGGTACGGTCAAAAAGCTTTTTGAAAATTTCCGGCCCGGCTTTACCCAGTTCCGCCGCATCCCAGGAAACCCCTCTGAAGAGGCCCTGCCCTCTCTCAAGAGCCTGGAGCATTTTATCCCGCAGCCGGGTTTCGTGGTTGGTTACCATCCCTTTTTCACTCTGCAGACAAGCCGCATCGTCATTACTTATCTGATTTTTGGCCCGCAATTGATCGTATTTGCTGACCATTTGCTTTGAGGCAAAGAGATTTTTAATCAGATTATCAATTTCAGGAGTGAGGGCAAAGACCCAGAAAATTTCATTTTCATGAGGCTTCTGGCGACTTTGGCCGCGGACCTCAGTTACTTTCATGGTAAAGTCGTCGGGGTTATCGGCTACCATAAGGGAAAGTGGTACTTTCCCTTCGTCACCCAGGCGCTGCCCATCTACTGTAAGCCCAATCGGGAAAGTTTTTAGGCCATGATAAACTTTCAATCGGGCATCCCCAGCTATATTTTGAATTACCTCGCGGGTAATTTCATTTTGTTCTTTGGGGCGGGCTTCCGCTAAATTCCGGCGTTCGGTTTCCCAGTTCTTTTCCTGGGCGGTTTGCAGCTTCCAACCTTCATCGGTATTTCGTACAAACTGGGCTTCTTGCAGGCGAACCAGGGCCGCTTTTACTTCCTCCAGCGGGGAGTGTTTGCCTACCGCATCAACCAGGCAGGCGGCAATATTGGCCTCTGTGCGGGGTAAATCTCGCACAAATTCTAGTAAACAGATCGCTTTGGCCGTCCGGGTGGCCCAGCCTTTATCTTCCTGATCGTGGATGAAACGCTGGGTAATATCGCTTATATCTTTCTGCTTCTCCGAAGAAAGGTTGCCCTCGACCAGTTCAAAAACCCGGTCCAGCGTTACCAAAGTACCGACTGGCCTGGCGGCCATGCCTGTCCGCTCGGACACCAGCATCTCATAAGCCTGTTTAATAATCGTGCGGTTGCTGCCCCCCAGGTGCTTATCGGCACCGGGCTGGAGCCGTATACCGGACATGATGTCAATAGACATTTCGACAAAGTGAGGCAAATAAGGGTAGAACTGAATAAAATCCCCTTCGGTTACCTCACTCTTGCGGTGGGTCCGTTCCAACCGGCAGGCTGCGTTAAGCTGCCCCTGAGAATCAGAAAAAAGCTTACGAAGCACGGGAACCGCTGCATCTT
>JAYSYV010000872.1:0-4401 GCA_043727245.1 Chloroflexota bacterium
CCTGCTAAAATTTGCCTCGGTAAGGGGTTGGCCCGTCAAAAGAGCCAGTTGTTGCTGATTGCGTTTAGATAGTTGCTAATATCATTATAAACCAAACGGGGGCGATCAGGTAGTGCCAAAGTCTAATTAGTCTATTGCCAGAAGACAGCAGCCTTGCCTGGTAATACCTTTAAAAGCCCTATTTCCGGCTTACAAAAAGACCGCGACTGCTATCATCCTTCTCGCGGCTTTCTTTTCTACCCGATTCACTTCGCAGGTAATTCTTCCTTAAAACACTGAAAAATCAACTCACTTTTGTACAGTTACTCTATATTAGTAAGTTTATACTGTCAATAGATTTTTCTTAGAAAAGGATAAGTGTTAAATTCTACCAGACTAAACTTTTGGTCCAGGTAATGTTACAATAGGATGTCGGTTAAAGTTCTGAAATACTAATGAAATATAGGAAACCTGGCTGCCATTTACACGTATCATTCATAGTAGAAGATATAATTTGTGAAGTTAGACCGTAAGCAAGCGCCAGCTAAGGCGGAAGCACGTAATAGGCCGGTGAGGAGTGCAGTTAGAGTGAAGGGGATAAGCAAAGTTAATTTTGCCGGACCGGGTGCTTCTCCCTGCGCTTTTTCACCGCTAAAGTTAATCTGGAGTAATCAAAATGAACGAACCGGACGAGCGGAGTAGTTTAGATAAATTGACCAACTCTCCTCAGCCAAACCAATGGAATCCACCAGGCCGACCGGATCAAGCCAGTCTTGTAAATACCGGGCGCTATTCGGGCCAGCCAAACCAGCTCAGTACCTCGGCTGAATTCTGGCCCCCACCGCCCGGTTTCCCCGCTAACTATACCGGCTGGGGCGTACCTACAAGACCCTATGGTTCCATTCCTATTAAAAAGCCTATTAAGTGGCCGCTTATAATTGGCCTGGCTGCCCTGTTTTTTGCAGTTACTTTAGCCCTGGGTGGTTTTTCGTTAAACTCCGATGCTCAGAAAATCCTGGACAAGGATGCCGCAGCCAGGCCGCTAATTGAAACCGGCTCCGGCGACGTGCAAGCGACCGGCGATGATGGGAACAGCTATCAGATGACGGTGAACAGTAAGACCCTGAAGCTCACCGAGATATTGTATTCCAGCCTGGACGGCGATATAAGTGCTTCCCTGGCGACAGCGCCTTATTATATCCTGGCGGCTTACCTGCCCAATACCAGGCAAGTCATAGAGGCGCAGATTTATGATAAACAGGGCGGGAAATTGCTGGCAAACTTTACTGATTTCCCTGATGCCAGTGGCAGTTACAAAGCTTCCCTGAAAGCGAGTTTTGACGATGCCTCAAGCCAGTTTGGCTTTACCATTTTCGCTATGGTGGTGCTGATGGGGATTGCCGGGTGGTGCGGCTGGATTGTTTTCAAACGGCTACGCGCCTAAACAGCCTGACCTGGGAAACGTTTTAACCTTATAGAAATCAAAAGCCACCTGTTAAGGGTGGCTTTGTAATTTTAATTTGTTATTATGCGTTCTACCAGTAAGTAGGAGGATGGCAAATGAAAGCAAAATAAAAGAAAAAGTTTAACTCAGCATGTAGGAATTGTTCTGCTGGTAATATTTTTGCTGGGGTCTTGTGGCGATAATCTTGCGCCTACTGTTTCTCCGGTTACGCCCGGTAACGCTGTAACAATACCGGTCATTAAGCAAGTTACCAATACTGTTTCTTCAGTTACTACCGTCAATAGTTCGCTTACATCTACCCCAGTTAATAATTCGCTCCAACCCGCTACCACCCCGGCGGTTCAGTTTATCGCTTCACCGGTGGTTCTGGTGGGAGAGTTAACCTATAAACCGCAAGCCTCGGCAAATTCTGCCGGACTGGCCGACTGGCCGGAATTAAAGTATGCCAATGGAGTTGGGCTTACTGCTCACACTAAAACCATCCGACTCAAACTGGACGAGACACAGTGGCAGCAACTATATACTTTTGACGGTAAAGCCGGACGAATACGCCGAATACTGGTAGAAGGCCAGCGAATAGCCGCGAATGTGCAGGGCGAAGAAGTATTACAGATAAATTTTATGGAACCGTTGGGCTTTGAAATGCTGCACCGGGTAGGTACTCTTAACTACCAGACAAACTCCAGCACCCCTGAACTCTTGTTTTCCCCCGAAGGTTTCAAATCCAGTCTGACCTGGCATTTAGTAATTAATACGGCACTGGTAGATCAGTTAGGTGATTTAGCCTCACTGAACGGTAAACGAGTGTTGCTCGATACCGAAAAAATAAATAGACAGCCTGATATATTTTATGTAAGTGGTCTTGAACCGCTTTCTAAGTAGTCTGTCAGGTAAGTTTTCACAGGTAAGGATGTACCTCAAGTTCCGGCTAATCATTACAAGTCTTCGTTGACAGACTACTAAGGGGCCGTTATTGTCGGTAAAGGCGGATAGCCTGGCAACCTATATCGCCGATGCGCCCGGTCCGGCCAGTGTAATAGGCACTAATTCCAGCGGCTATAGTTTGCAAGATAAGACCAGCGGCCAGCATTATTATTTAATCCTGGCGGAAGGAATTAATTTTGATGCTAACAATACGCGCTACACAACATTTAACGGTGAAAAATTGGTTTCCGAGAAAGGCCAAGATCTGGGCGGTCTTTTGTTTGTGACCTCGCTAACTTCCGGGACTTAACTTCTTCTAAGTTGAGGAAGTGGGTTTTCGCGTTGGTGGGCGCGGAGGCGGCGGACTTTTATCAAAGTAGCCCATCTGGTAAGTGCCGCCAGCATAACCATTCCCAGGAAACCCCCGAAAAAGAGGAGTCCTACCAATACGGCCATATAAAGTTGAGCAACACTGCTAAACTAAAAAGAAGCACCCTTAGAGAACTAAGCGGTGCTTCTTTTTAGTGCTGGCTCGTCAGAAATTTTTAGGGAATAATTAACTGCTGGCCGGGATGAATCAGGTCGGGATTGGAAATTTTATCCCGGTTGGCCTCGAAAATACGCTGCCACTGGCTACCATCACCATAAACTTGCTGGGCGATAGCCGTGAGATTATCCCCGGAGTTCACGGTATAGGTGCGCTGTGCGGCGGCCTGGGCCTGACCGCCGCCCTGGCTTCCACGTTTCTCCGCCTGCACATTCGAGCCGTCCCAGTGCAAAATAGCGTTCTCGAACATCTGGTAGCCGCCCACATCGCCGTGCTGGTCGTCTACCGGCTGACCGATTTCGGGGTGTTCCTTATAATAACGTAGGAAAGAATAACCTACAGCGTGGCCGTTGATCGACTCGACATCCGGGTTGAAAGCGACCGGGGCCGGAGCCGGTTCATCATGGGACACCGCCTGGCTTTCCCGGGACGGGTGTTCTTCGGCAGCCGCCGCCGGAGCAGCTTCTACCGCCGGGGTACTCTCAGCAAGAGGACTAGAGGGAGTCATATTTACCCAGGCGGAACTATCACCATAAGGATTAGCCGGGGTTGCAGCGGCTGGTTCAGCAGCATTGCCATAAGGATTTGAAAATGTCGAGCTTGCCTCAGTCGGCGGAGCAGTATCTACAACAGGACTGGACTGGGCCGCCGACTGGTCGGCTAGAGCCGCCGCCTGTTGAGTAACTTGCTCCACCGGACTCTGGTCTTTGTGATCTTGCTGCTCTTGATGTTCTTCTTTTTTACCCCATCCGAAAAGGTTTTTAACAGCGTCCTTAACCGGGTCGTGACTATCTGCCATAGTTCTTTTTCTCCTTAATGATTATTTTAAATCCATCAATATTAAACTAGCTGATACTGAACTGGCGCTTGTACAAGAAACGGCCTATCAGGAAGTAAATTACGCCCAGGCCCAGCGGCATCAGCAGGTAGAACAGGGAAGGCCAGCGGTTATCTAGCATTACATCTTGCAGGTTGGTCGCGCCGAAAGTCATGGGCAAAATGTACGAGAAGTAATGAGTGTAATCGCTGAACTGGGTCAACGGCACAATAAAGCCGGTAAAGAAAATGCTTGCCAGGATTAAAAGCATGCTCCATTGGACTGCCGAAGTTTCGGTACGCGAAAGACCGGCAATCAGGAAGCCTAACCCAATCGAGGCAAAACTGGAAGATGCCAGCACCCCTATCACCAGCAGCGGATCACCGATAAAAGGCACGCCCAGGAAAAAATTCAAGGCGGCAAGCAGTAGACCGCTGACAATCATAAGCAGAATCATGTAGCTGAGGAATTTGCCGATTAAAATTTCGGTCGGGTTAATCGGTGCTACCCGGAAGATTTCGAGCGCTCCCAGCATCCGGTCGCGGACAATAGAAAGGGCGGTCAGGGTTACACCGATGTGCTGGAGCAGCAGGATTACAACCGCCGGAGCATAGAAATTGACGAAACTGGCCTGCGTACTTGTCAGGTTTTGGGCCTTGGAAAGCACGG
>JAYSYV010000873.1:0-4401 GCA_043727245.1 Chloroflexota bacterium
GAGCCGCGCCCTTCCGGGAAAACTATGGTCGGCTGTTGCTGGGCGCGGATTTTCCACTGGCGCAAGGCTTGCATTCCGGCCCGTTGATTGTCCATTGGCAGACGTAAGGCGTTGTAGGACCAGCGCCGGTAAATCCAGGTATGTACGCGCCTGATTTTGAGAATGACCCAGCGGGCCAGGCGGTTGCGCCCGGTCGTTTTAGTTTCCCGGTAGCCGACTATGACTATCCATTGACGGGCCAGTTCTGGCCTTTTTTCCATCGAGGCGTGCTGTACTGCCGAAAGCAGCCGGGGTGTCCAGCGCCGCATAGTATGGTTGACGGCCAGGGTAAAGACACTCTGTTGCGGGATATTTTCCAGGCCGTGAACCGCGAAATCGTCACGATTTTCCGCGCTAAGTGGCATCAAATCCTGGCCTCGCCAGGTTTGCCAGGCCAGGATTAGCCAGAAGCGCAGCCGGGGCGTACCCCGGTCCGGTCTGGGCTTTTCCCACCAGGTCCGGCCTCGCTCGATATACTTCTTAACGGCCTCGACGACCACGTGGAATCCGGCGGTAATCATTGTAATCATAACCCTGCGCGTCACGGTAGCCCCGGCGATAGGACCGCCGCCGGTTGCCGCCGCCGCCCGAGCTGGAATCTACCGAACTGTAAAAGCTTGAAACCGAGGAAGCTTCGTCACTGGTTCCGCTGCTCTCATCACTGGCCCCGCTGCCGCTGCTTTCGCTGCCGAGGCTGTCACTATCGTCGTCGGCGCTGCTCATCATGCCCAATAATAGAAAGCCTACATGCCGGTGAACTTGCCACAATTTATACATCTGGATTAATCCGTTCCTTTCTGGTTGGCTCGCTAAATCCACAAGTGTCTACGGCAATTTCTACGCAAGTTTGGGACCGTAAGTTGCAAAGTTTATTTTTGCGCCAGTGATTAGTCTTTAAAAGCTTACTTTGGGGAAAAGTGGACAGGTCTGGATAAGTCGTGGATAAAGTCGTGGATAAAGGGGATGACAGTTAGGCGGTTTTCGAGTAAAATCAAACCAGTAAAATTGTTCTAAAACAAGCGTTTTGCAGGGAATTATAAACACATGGAACTCAAAGAACGCAGCAGCTTAAAAACCGTTTGGGGTATGGACCCGGCTAAATTAGAACTGGAAGATGCTCTTGATAATATCGAAAGTATCGAGTTTGACGAGGCTGAATTTCTGCCAGATTCGCTGCGAACTACTTTGTCGCCGGTTATGTTAAGCGAGGCCGATTTCCTGTCGAATGAAGTTTATATCGAACTGCACCAGCGCCACCAGGCCCGGTTAGAAGCTACGCTTGAAGCTCTAAAAGCCCAGGCCCGGCGCTCTCAACCGGCGGTTGCCCCCAGGCCGATGCCCGCTAGTCCGCCGCCTGCCGCTAAACAACAGGCTCATAAATCTCGCCCGCTTAACGCCCTGATTTTATCCGATAGTTTCAAAGGCGCGCAGTTCCCGGTTATTCAGGCTTCCGGTATGCCCCCGATTCATTATGAAGTTATCCGGGATGTGGCCGGGCTGGAAAAAGCGGTTGAAGCGCTCAAAAACGAAACAATCCTTTCGGTAGATACCGAAACCAGCGGCCTGGACCCTTATGTGGCTAAATTGCTGCTGGTGCAGGTTGCTTCGCCTACAATGTGCTACATCATTGATGCGGTGAAGGTTCCGATGGATGCCTTGCGGCCTTTGCTGGAAAGCGAATTTTCTCTGAAGCTGCTGCAAAACGCCAAGTTCGACTACAAAATGATGAAGCAGCAGGTCAACATCGAGCTTAAAAACCTTTACGATACTATGCTTGCCGAGCGGTTGCTCACAGCCGGACTGGGTATGGAAGTCAACCTGGCCGCTATAACCAAGCGCTACCTGGGTGAGATCATGGACAAGTCTGTCCGCAAGACTTTCTACGGCCAGACCTCGATTAATCTGTCGCCCGAACAATTAAACTACGCCGCCAAGGATGTTTTCGCCCTTTTCCCGATTTATGCCATGCAACTGGAGAAGCTTAAACAAGAAAAGTTGTTGACTGTAGCCGACCTGGAATTTAAGTGTGTCAGCGCCGTAGCTGACATGGAGCTTAACGGTTGTAAGCTGGATGTCGTGAAATGGCGCAAAATCCTGGAAGGGGTGGCTATAAAGCGCGATGCAGTTCGTTCTGAACTGATGGATATTCTGCCGAGCGGCAGCGCTCGCCAGTCTTCGATGTTCGGCAACGATGAATACCTGATAAATTTGAACAGTGGTCCCCAGATTATTGCCGAATTTGGCCGACTTGGGATAGTTTTAGAGGATACCTCTGAAGCCACCCTGAGCAAGCACAATCACGAAGCCGCCCGGAAGTTGCTGGAATACCGGGGCCACGAAAAAACACTTGGTTCTTTTGGGGAAGGTTTGCTTTCGCTGATTAACAAAAAGACGGGCCGGATTCATCCCGATTTCATCCAGTACGGCGCTGATACGGGCCGGTTTTCCTGTGCCAACCCGAACGTGCAGCAAATCCCGGCTACCTCGGATTTTCGGGCCTGCTTTATCGCTGAAGAAGGTTACAAGCTGGTAACTTGCGACTATTCCCAGGCCGAGTTGCGGATTCTGGCTGAGTTGAGCCTGGATGATGGCTTCCTGACCGCCTTCAGGTCCGGCGGTGACTTACATATACTGGCGGCCAGTCAGATGTTTAACATCCCAACAGAAGAGGTTACGAAAGCCCAGCGCAACCAGGCTAAAGCGATTAACTTCGGGTTGGCCTACGGTATGGGGCCGCAAGGTTTGGCCCTGCGGATTGACAAGACGGTGGAAGAAGCCCGCGAACTGATTAGTACTTACTTTAAGGCTTTCAGCGGCGTTGCGAAATGGCTGGATAGAGCCGGTCGCGAGTCGGTCAAGCTAGGTTACAGTCCGACACCGCTGGGCCGCAAGCGTTATTACAAAACGCCCGACTCCAGTGACCCCGAATATCGCAAAAAGGTTTCCGAAATCGAGCGCCGGGGTAAGAACGCCCCTATCCAGGGTGCTAACGCCGATATGACCAAAATGGCCCTGGTCTTCCTGCGTGAGAGGCTTAAAGGCTTCGATGCCCGTGTTGTTAATACCGTCCACGATGAAATTGTGGTGGAAGTGCGCGAGGACCAGGCCGAGGAAGTCTGTAAACTGGTCGAACATGAAATGATCCGGGCCGCTAAAGAAGTTTTGCGCGAAGTACCGATGGTGGCTGATGCCAAAGTAGGCGATTACTGGGCCAAGTAATCCGATTGGGCATGAACCCGATGGGGCCGGAGTTCCTTGAAAATTTTCCCATTGCCCTCCTCCCGACACGAGATTGGGCAGTCTCTCGTTTCTCCCGGTTTAGCTACAATCTGGCTAGACCCCGGCGGCTTGAATTACGGTCGCCGGGGTGGAAATAGTGTTGCCTGAAATCAGGCTGCACTATTTCCATTTCATAGCGATATTCGGTTTTAAAGCGTGAACCGTCCGGCTGAGTAACTTCTAGTGACGCAAGGCGTAGTATAATCAGGTTAGGGTGTAATTTTGGAACCAGGGCGCATATTGTGCGTTATCATAGTAAGACGGGTCATCGGGGCAACAGTTTAGGAGTAAAATGTAATTGGCAGATTTATACCAGGGGAGAGGCACGGTCAAGCATGATGAAATTCAATTTGAAGAGCCTGATTTTAAACCTGATGGCGGTTTTAGTTCTATCGGTTGTGCTGGCAGCCTGCGGAAATGATGGGCCTACTGCTACCAGCGTTCCTACTACGCCTGTGTCACCTTCGACCGCTCCTGTACCAACAACTGGGGCCGCTCCGGTAATTACGCCGACTAAAGCCCAGACCGGGGTTAGCCCCTTGCCGACTGTCACCGGTATTCCGCAGACCATTGCCCCGGCTACTACGGCAGCGCCTGTTACAACTGCCGTTCCGGCCACCACCGCTGTGCCTACCACTACCGAGGCTGTTACCACGGCATCGCCTATCACTACCGAGGCTGTTACCACCGTAGTGCCTACGACCGCTCCGGCCACTACGGTTTTAGCTTCAAGCGTGGCTCCGCTTGTCGCTTATATTGATGGAGGTGGCCTGAACGTAATTGACGCAGCCGGGAACAATAAGAAAAATTTGATTACGGCTAACGGTCGTCAACTGGCGAACGGTCGGCCAGATTGGTCGCCCGACAATAAAAATTTGGTCGTGGCGGTGCAATTTGAAAATGGGCCGAACCAGCTTTATGTGGCTCCGTTAGCGGGTGGGGGACACCAGTTAATAACTAACCAACCGGCCAGTACCAGCGACAACGAACCGAAATGGTCCCCTGATGGCAAGACGATTATTTTTACCCGGACTCTGGATAGCAATAAGAACGGTGTTTACGAACCGACCGATTCGCACGAGG
>JAYSYV010000874.1:0-1339 GCA_043727245.1 Chloroflexota bacterium
CTAATTCTGAAATCATTAGACCCAAAAGATTGGAGGTATGGGCAGTTATAGCTTCACGCCCGGTGGTAGTTAGCCAATCGACGGCGGCATTGAGGCCCGCAATAGCCGGACTGTTAAGGCTGCCAGCTTCAAAAGCGGCGGGTAGAGCAGTGGGCATCTGGAGGCTTTCGGAGACAGTACCGGTGCCGCCAAAAAGAATAGGGGCAGGACGGCGGTCAGTGCAGAAAGCGATACCAGAAGCACCAAACGGACCATAGAAGCTTTTATGCCCGCTCCAGATAAGGTAATCAATCAGGCCAGAACCTAAATTTAGAGGGTAAAGACCGGTGGCCTGGGTACCATCCACAGCAATAATAACGGAAGGATTCGCTTTGCGAGCACGGGCAGCTATTTCCTCAACTGGGAGCAAAAAACCACAAACATTACTGGCCTGGGAGATAACAACAAGTGAAGGTGGAATATTGCGCCATTGAGCTTCCAATTTGTCCCACTCAACTGCAAAACTGGTTGGATGAAAAGGGATTTCGTATAACTCAATTCCTACAGTTTGTTGCAGATGGGTCAGGGGTCTGAGGGTAGAGTTATGCTCGAAAGGGCTGACGTAGGCCGCTTGGCCGGGTTTAAGGTCAGTCCCAAGGATGACCTGGTTGAGGGCGATGGTGGCCGAAGGAGCAAAGGTAATTAGCCCTTCCTGAGGGAGGCCCAGCCAGTTGGCAACCTTTACCCTGGTTTCTTCAACCAGCCGGGCGGCCCGGCGGGCCAGGGGATTTTGACCGCGATTGGCGTTGGCGCCACCACTGCGGGAAAACTGGTCCATAGCCTGCCAAACCTCTTCCGGTTTGGGGAAAGTGGTAGCGGCATTATCAAGATAGATTTGATCCGAGTGCTGGTTAGTGGGTATCATTACTGGGCCTTACCTTCAATTATGTAACGCAAGATTTCAAGGGCAATGGCTCGCTTTTCCTGAATATCCAGGGAGCGGCCGGAGATATCAATAGTTCGCTTTAAGCTTTCGGCAAGCTGGTGGCCGTGGACGGATAACTTACCGGTTTTGCCGAAACGATACTGGCGGGGTTCGGGATCACCAGGTAAGGAAAGAGAAAGCTCAACAACCTGGTTAATTTCTTCCGGAGAAGGCACACTTCCATCAGATGAGGCGGGCTGACCCTTACTCTTGAGGAAACCTATTTCCCGTTCCAGTCTTTCCCGGCTCTCAGCGATTTTTATTTCAAACCGGCGGGCAAGATCATCATTCCAATCCTTGGGGTTGGTGCCAACAACTTTCTTGGTTAGAGTATCAACCAGGCCAATTTTGGCAGCATCAGGTTGGGTACCAATT
>JAYSYV010000875.1:0-1338 GCA_043727245.1 Chloroflexota bacterium
TTTACCGCCAGCGCGAAACTGGAAGAACTGGCCGGAATTGCAGCCAGCCACGGTGTGTTGCTGGTAGACGACCTGGGCAGCGGCACTTTAATTGATACGGCCCGCTTCGGCCTCAGTCACGAACCGACTGTACAGGAAAGCATCCAGGCGGGGGCAGATTTAGTGACTTTTAGCGGCGATAAACTGCTGGGTGGGCCACAGGCCGGGCTGATTGCCGGTAAGAAAGAGCTTATTAACCGGCTGAAAAAACATCCCCTGGCGCGGGCCTTACGGTTGGATAAGATGACCCTGGCCGCGCTTCAGGCCACCCTCCAACATTACCTGCGCGGCGAGGCCGAACGCAAAATCCCCATCTGGCAAATGATAGCCCGCTCACCGGAGAGCTTACGAGAACAGGCCGCCCACTGGCAAACCCAACTGACAACAGCCTGGCCCGGTGCAAGCATAGTCGAAGGGCTATCCACTATCGGCGGCGGTTCCCTGCCAGGCGAAACCCTGCCCACCTGGCTGCTGGCCTTGCCAGTCCCGTTGCAGAGTTCGGTCAATAATCTGCAAGCCCAACTGCGGGCGTACCGGCCTCCCGTTATCGGGCGGGTCGAGCGCGGTATTCTGTTGTTTGACCCCCGGACTGTTTTAGCTTCGCAGGAAGAAACGCTGCTGGACACTCTGAAAAAACTGGCCGAGAATGTAAGGTAATGAGTGAAAGTTCACCGGAAACCAGGGCCGGACTACCGGCTTACGCCCTGCCCCAACACCCGGTCTGGCTGACCGGCGGCCTGGCGCTGGTAATGGTGGGTGTCTTCACCTGGGAACTAATAGTCGAGGGCAGCCCAACTGTCCTGGATTTCCGCCACAATTTCCGCACTGCCACCCTCTACCAGACCGGGGCGCTCTACCGGCCCGCCATCCAGGATGGTCAATGGTGGCGCTTGCTCACGGCTTCTTTTGTCCATGCCAATCTGCTGCACTTGCTTCTCAATGGTGTAATGCTGCTGGCGCTGGGCTGGCGTTTGGAACGCTACCTGGGAGCCTGGCGATTGGGCATGGTCTACCTGCTGACCGGATTGGGGGCGGCGGTCATAAGCTTTGGCTTCACCCTGCACAACCGGGATTTCGCGGTCGGTGCCAGTGGCGCGATTTTCGGCCTGGGTGGAGCCTTGATCGGCTATTCTTTAGGCCATAGAGCCGTTTTGCTGCGTCAGGCGCTCTTGTTAAGCCTGGTGTTGGCGGCTAATTTGCTACTGGTTGCAACGGTTCCCGGTGTTGACCAACTGGCCCACCTGACCGGGCTGGCCGGTGGCCTTTTATTTGGGGTTTTTAGCAGTTCGCCCACTTCCC
>JAYSYV010000876.1:0-1336 GCA_043727245.1 Chloroflexota bacterium
TCGTTCAAGCCCAGTAGCTTTTTACGCAACTTGATATAGCGGTGCAGAACCGGCAGGTTGCGGTTAACCGTTTCGATTAGCGTAGAATAAACTTCCAGCGGAATATTTTCCGGGCTTAAAGCTGCATCCAGCGAGCTTTTGTAATTATGGGTCTGGGCGTAGAAAATATCTTTCTTGACCGATGAAGCGTAGGTCGCGCCTATCGTGTTAGTGTATTTGGCAAAGGTATCGTAAAAAGCCTCAAAGGCATCTTTGCGGACCCGGCGGTTGGAGCTATCCAAAAAGTCTACATACCGGCCTTTGGTCAGTTCTACTTCGTCACCATCGGCATCTATGATGGTCGGGAACTTCAAATCGGCGTTGGAAAGCATGCTGTAGATAGCGTTTGGTCCCTGGGCCATTTCCATGGATTGGGCCAGGACTTCTTCTACTTCGGTCGAGCGGACGTGCGCCCGTTCCCGCCGCAACTGGTCAATGTATTGTTTGTAAAGCTGCAAACCCGGTTCTTGCTCTAAAAACTGGGCCAGGGTTTCCTCGGACATCGTGAGGATTTCGGGAGTTAGAAAAGCGGCAGAGGTCGCACACTGCGACCAGAGGCCGATGGAACGGTCCAGCAGCGCCTGATAGGTGGAATTGGCGTTGTCTTCGTCCTTACGCATATTGGCATAGCTGACCAACTGGTCCAGTTTAATTCCCAGTTCGTCCTGCATTTTAAGCGCCCCCAGCAAAATTTTAGGGGTATCGGTCAGGTGATTTTTATAGGCTTCCAGGCCCGGCAGACGTTCGCCCACCAGTTCAAAATCTTTCTCCCACTGGGAGTTATCACTGTATATACTTTCGAGGTTCCAGGTAAATTCCTGGTCAATATCACCTCGTTTGGGTAAAGTTGCGGTAGCCATAAGTTCTCTTTCGTTGTTTATTTTAGGTTATCTAGCCTGGTAAAAACAGGACAGCAAGATTAACTTACTCACTAAAGCTGGTTGAAAAAAGACCAGTTCGTCTATTTTACTACTACAGGCATATAGTTACGATTCTGATAGACATCTTGAGTTAAGGTTAGAATAAGGGGAAATTAATTCAGGGTTATTTACCAATATTAGAAAAATGCGCGATTGACTAAAGCATAGGCCAACCGCGCATTCTGGCAATTTACTGGTTACTACGGTTACTTGGCCGCTGGTCGCAGGAGCCAACTGATTACCAGCGCCACCATAGTCAGTACAACAATCCCTTCCACCCAGAAGAAGACCAGGAAATCAGGTAACGCGCCAATAGGCGGAGCGCCTGGCATGGCATTACGGATAGCCGGGAAGGCAAACAGCAGTGTACCAATCCA
>JAYSYV010000877.1:0-1336 GCA_043727245.1 Chloroflexota bacterium
AGCTTTATCATAAAGTAATGTTCGATGGATTCCCGTTCTTCCTCGGTAGCGCCGGGAGTGCCGCCCAGGTTGGTGAGGACTTTATCCACTCCCAGAGTAGCTTTCAGCAGTTGTGTCTGGTCCAGCGGGTCGCCCTCGACAAATTCCAGTCGGTCTTCCAGACCTTCGGCATTATTCAAGAACTCTCTCAGGGTCCGGGCTTTTTCCTGGTTGCGGACTAGCGCCCGGACCTTAAACCCCTTCGCCAGCAAGCTTTTGACTACCCGACGACCGGTCTGGCCGCTTGCGCCAATAACCAGCTTGGGCGCTTCGTTCATTTCTGGCATCGGCTCTAAACTTTCCATCTAACGCCCTGCCAACAGGTCAAGAATAGTTTGAGTGGCTACTCTCACGCCGGTTTCCAGACAGATTTCATCCAGAGCAAACAGCGGGCTATGGTGGGGTCGAGGTGACTCGCCGGGCCGGGCTGCTCCAATTGTAATGAAACAACCGGGTACTTCTTCCATAAAGATAGACATATCTTCGCTGCCCATGCGCTGCCCGCCATCAATAACTCCATCGGCTCCCAGCGCTCGAATGGCGCTCTGCATAACCAACCCGGCCAGGACTGCATCATTGATTACCGGCGGCAGACTTTCAGTAACCCGGAAAGTGGCCTCGGCCCGGAAGGCTTTCGCCAGTTGGGTGGACATAGATTCAATCCGTTCCAGCATGTGGCGGCGTACTTCCGGCTCAAAAGTGCGAAGCGTACCCATCATATGGGCTTCCACCGGGATAATATTGTCTTTCGTGCCGGAGTGAATCGCGCCCCAGGTCAGGACTGCCGCGCTCATGGGCGGAATTTCCCGGCTGACCAGTGTTTGCAAAGCCACGACCAGTTCGCAGGCCACCATCACCGGGTCAATGGTCAGGTGTGGGGTAGCGGCATGTCCGCCTTTGCCCCGGATAGTCATCGCCAGCGTATCCACGGCGGCCATCAATGGTCCGGCCTTGACCAGGGCTTTACCAGCCGGGAAAAGGCTCCCCACATGCAGACCCAGCGTGACATCGGGCCGTCCGCCGCCGGGACCACCTTCTTTAAACAGGCCATCAGCCAGCATAGCTTTGGCTCCGCCGCCGACTTCTTCAGCCGGTTGGAAGACAAACATTATCCGTCCCGGCAAATCGTTCTTGTGGCGGGCCAGAATATCGGCGATGGTTAAGCCAATCGCGGTATGAGCATCGTGGCCGCAAGCGTGCATTACGCCGTCCACTTCGGAGTGGAAAGGCAGTAACTCGTGGTCTTCTTGAAGCGGTAGGGCATCCATATCGGCCCGCCACATAACCGTCCGGCCTG
>JAYSYV010000878.1:0-1334 GCA_043727245.1 Chloroflexota bacterium
CGACCTTAACAAGTGGGGGTTTACCACCGAGTCCAGCAGGTAGTTCGCCGCGTTGTGACATTTCCTCGCGTAGTTCACGGATCTTCTTAAATGAGTTATCCAGGACTGGCACCAAAGGATTTTCAATTAAAGTTTGCCTGAGATTTCGTTCGAGGGTTTTCTGGTCGGTATTAGCGGCAGAGAGTGCACCCAGGTCGATCTCCATGAGGGAAGAACCATCCAGGCCTGACACGGTTATCTGACCGTTTAAAAGTTTCTGTCTCTCCGACTCTACCTCGGCCCGGCGCTTTTCGAGTCTAGCAATATCTTCATCAAAGATTGTACTGGAAGTAAAAGTACTGTTTTCAGGCCGCATAAAGCTATCCTTTGTTCCATAAAAGAAAGTTGATAAAAGTTATGTTGGCTTATAGATTCTTTCGGGTTTCATTCTAATGGCGATGGTGGTATAAAGGTATTGCTAAAATTCTATAATTCTCGCGGGAAGTTATACAATTTTTAATAGAGCAAACCCGCTAATTTTTGGATATAATAGGATCCTGATAACTTTGTCGTTTAAAAACCCCTCTTGAGAACCAGACAGGTAAAATATATGGACAACATTCAGCGTAAAACCCGGATTGTTATAGCCGAAGACCATCAGGTGTTCAGGGACGGCTTGCTTATGGCCTTACAACGCCGGTCGCATATTTTTGAAGTGGTGGGCGAAGTTGATACGGGTTACCAAACCCTGGAGGCTTGTAGAAATGAGAAACCAGATATCCTGATTTTAGATTTACATATGCCCGGCGATTTAAATGGTTTCCAGGTTTTGCAAAGTATCCGGCGGGACGGCCTGCAGATAAAGGTTATGGTCTTGACAGCTGATCCACAGGGACCGGACGTTATTGTTGCCAGATTGGGTGCGGACATTTGCCTTGCCAAAAGCCTGTCACGCGAAGAAATTATGGATAATCTTGAGAAATTAAGTGAAACCCAGGCCAGGTTTCAGGCTCCTCGCAGACAAAGTAATACATATACTACAGAAACTGTTGGTAATACCCAATTAAAGTCCCTTTCCCCAAAAGAACTGGCTGTGTTGAAAGCTGCTGCCCGTGGTAAAGATACAGCCACCATAGCGCAAGAGCTAGTTATTGCGAAGGGAACCGTGTACGTTCACCTGAATTCAATTTATAGGAAGCTGGGCGTTAACAGTTTACCGCAAGCTCTCAGTTTTGCTTATCGGAATAATGTGCTTTCAGCCCCAAGGTAAATCACGGCTTATTCCATTGAATATTTTTGACTGAGAATGAGAGAAAGATGAAGAAGTTGACGAAAAAGGCCCATATAATTTTAGT
>JAYSYV010000879.1:0-1333 GCA_043727245.1 Chloroflexota bacterium
AGCGGCACTGACTCCCGGACCGAAGTGGCTGTCAAAACTGGCCTGGTAGATCAGGAAATCCGTCCCCTTTAGTCCTGGGTGAAGCCGGATAGTAGGATAGGGATCCTCGCCGTGGCTCATATAGGTCCCATCGGATAGAAAATGAGGTAAACAATGCCCTTCCATGTAAACATAATCTATAGGTATGTTAAGTATTTGCAAGACCATCTTCATAAAGGCCGTAGTGCCCCAGCAACCATAGGTCCAGTGTTCGAAAGTTTCAAGCGGATCGGTTGGATCAGTGCCGGTGATCATGTTTAAAATTGGTATGGCTCCCCGGTAGTGCCAGACGTTGTAATTAAGCTCCCCACTTGATAGGTTCTTCATTGCGGGAGTGAGGCCCATATGGATTAAGTTAAAGCCGCACCAGTAGATAAGACGGCCAATTGTATCGACCACATTGAGGCCGATCAGGTTATTGTCTTTGAGGAATTGGAGCGAGAAAGATGGATGGGTCGGTAAATTCACCCACTTAATCTGGTAGCCTCCAGGGTAACCCGCAGGTAAAGGCCCGCTCAAAGTAGGGCCGGGGGCGGTTACCCATTCGTAAATAACCCGGCTATCCAGTAGATTCGCCAGTAAAGCCGAACTATAACCAAGCATTGACCAGCTGACCTGTTTTGCCAGCTCGGTTCTTAAAGAATAAGCCAGGTAGTCCAGGTAGCCGGTAAGGGCATCCGCTTTGGTTAATACTGTTTGAGAGGTGGTAGGGTCGTTAAGATTCATTATGTTGAGGGGAAGCTTATACTGGCCGGGATAAACCGGGTTGGCAGTCCAGATCGAGTCAAAAATATCCTGCAAGCGGAATTTTAGAGGAGCGGGCCATAAAAGATATTTTATAGGTGTATTTTCGTCCTGCCAGACGATAGCGTCCCGGACATTGGGATGCTGGTTTAACCAAGCGGTCAGGTTTGGTGGCGTCTTTGTAAAAATACTGAGTGTAGTGGACGTATCGCCAGGAACAGGCTGTCTGGGGGTACTACCGCCAGAGTTATTTTTCTGCTCCAGGATGTACATGCCCACTTCAGCCTCCTGAACGGTGGCGGGTGGTTCCTGGGCAAGCGAAGAAAGTTCGGGGATACTACCGCAGGCGGCCAGCGAACCCACGGCTAGTAAAGTTGCTCCGGCCAGGCTGCCCAGGCGAAGAAAGTTCCGCCGGTTAAGCATCTGGGAGGTAGAATTTGCCAGGCTGGCCCGGTCTAAAACTTTATCCGGTGCGGCTGGTATTAAAGTCTTCTGAGGTTCGTTACACATTTTTTAGTCCTTTACGATACGATGGTAAAACTTACAAGTT
>JAYSYV010000880.1:0-4381 GCA_043727245.1 Chloroflexota bacterium
CCGCAAGCAGCGGGGTATTTAGCCAATTGTTCTAGTGGGTAGTTCTTCCGCATAAGGTAGCGCTGCAAGCGGCGGGGAATTCAACCCAAAGAGATTAAATGATTAGAAAAGGGGCTAATTTAATAATCAATTAATGCTTAGAAACCTTCTGCCTTCTATTATAGGGCTTTTATCGTATTTTTACGAGAGGTTTGGCTATTGATTTTTATGAGAATTTGTAAACCCCAACAAGGTAGTCGTCTATGATTCATTTCCGAAGTTTTCCGCCAGATTTTCATCCGGGACAACTGGCTCGGCTGATAATAGCTTGACCAGCCACTCTTTGGCAGCTTCTTCCGTATCGAAAAGACCGTCAAGCTGGGCGGTGTACGCCAGGTCCAATAACTCCCGGAACTGCTTGCCCGGCTTCAGTCCAGCTTCCACTAAATGCCGCCCCAAAAGTAAAGGGGCGACCGGTTGTTCGGTGCACCCGACCTGGTGGGCCAGTTCCAGCCAGGACATGCCGGGCCGTTCACCGGTCAAATCATCGCCGCTATTTGTACAAATTTGGACCAATCTTTCCCACTGATCTATCCCAGTCGGAGCCAGACGCTGGGCCAGGTGACGTACTCTGGAGGCATCCGGGGTTTCACTACCTTCCATGCGATGGGCCAGGTGTTCGCGTACCAGGGGTATCACCCTGGTTGAAAGATAATGGGGGCAGTCAATTGACTGCAAGAATTTCTCGGTCTGGTCTATAGCCGCTTCAACCTGGGCCGGGGTCGCGTCCCTGGGAGTGCGGCCTACCTGGGGTCTGCCGAACTCATGGCAGAGGGTCGCCAGCATCAGAATTTCGCGATTTGTTCCACTAAGCTGGTCGCGCTGGCAAATTGCTACTGCCTGGTCCAGACCCTTTAGTGTATGCTGCCAGGATTGCCCCAGGTTATTTTGGTTCACGTTTTCGGAGAGGACCGCCAGGGCTTCCAGGCTGGGGTACAGGCTTCGCCAGCCGGTTTGCTCCAGAACTCGCAACCCAGCGGAAGGCTTCTGGCTCTTTTCGAGGAATTTTTGCCACTCTCCCCAGACCCGTTGCCCGGCCAGGCCGCTATACTTGTCACGCAGTTTGGCGCAAAACTTGATGGTTTTTGGGGCCAACTGGAAATCCCAGCGAGCGGCAAACTGCATTCCCCGCAACACCCGCAAAGGGTCTTCGGCAAAGGCCGGACCTACATGGCGTAAAATACGCCGCTTCAAGTCATCCTGGCCGCTGAAGAAATCTAAAAGTTCGCCACTGGTTGGGTCATAAGCCATTGCGTTTATGGTGAAATCGCGACGGGAAGCCGCTTCCTGGGGTGTCATAGTCGGGTCAGGGCTATGGAGCATACCGCGTGTGCCTTGCCGGGACTCGCGACGCGGCAAGGTCACATCCAGGGTGATACCGGGTCCGAGGCGCACTTTCAAAACGCCAAATGAAACCCCAACGGCAAAAACCTGGCCGTAATTTTCCAGGGTTCGTTTGAGGCTTTGCGGTTCCAGGCCAAAGACTTCAATATCAATATCGTGCGAGGGAGTATCCATCAAGGTATCCCGCACCCAGCCTCCCACCAGCAAAGGTCTGCCTCCGGCTTGCCTCAAACCAATCAGCAAATTTTGTATTTCCGGCCCTAACCTTGTTTGAAACCTGTCCAATTCCTTCTCTTGTAACCTCGTATCTTTATACTTATTCAGCCCTAAACCTTCCCCGACCAGCCTCAAAATGAGATGTTGGGAGATGCTTTTATCGAATGCTAATCATAACACAAGCTCAGGGTTCTTTTTTCCAGGTAAACTTTTCTTACTTCCGGCCTGAAATACTGCCAGGTGCGAAAGAGTTGTGGTAAAATCTCACTTAAATTAAACTCTAGCAAAACAGGAGCCAGCTATGCAGCAAGAATTGAGTTCAAGCGCCCAGAAGGTTCAAAACGCTCTGGCCGAAATGGGTTATGATTACCGGGTCCAGGAGTTGCCCCAGAGTACCCGGACGGCTCTCGAAGCGGCCCAGGCGATTGGGTGTCAGGTCGAGCAAATTGTAAAGTCGCTGATTTTCCGGACTAAACAGACTGGCCGGGCAGTGCTGGTGGTTGCCAGCGGCTCAAACCGGGTAAACGAGAAAAATTTAGCGGCCAGGCTGGGCGAACCGATTGAACGTGCCACCCCGGATTTCGTTCGGCAGCAGACCGGCTATGCCATCGGCGGAGTGCCGCCCCTGGGCCACACTAACTCGCTGCTGACTTTTGTGGATGAGGATTTGTTACAATATAGCCAGATATGGGCGGCAGCCGGCACGCCTTTTGCAGTTTTTGGCCTCGAACCAGCCGAACTGGTAAAAATGAGTGGTGGCGAAGTCACCGGCATAAAGTAGCAAATCGTTAAGCGTTGAACCAAAACGTGAAGCGTGGTGCGGGTTAATTCTATTGACCACTCGCTATTAGCCAAATTTGAAAGGAAACTTAGATAAATGAATTACGCCGAGTTGAGAAATGAATTTGAAGCAGTGAGCCAGCGGGTAGACGAAATCGGAGAACGTCTTTGACCTGGCTAACAAGCATAAGGAATTAACCCGGCTCGAAACTGAGAGCGGAGGCGATTATTTTTGGGATGCTCCCCAGGCTGCCCAGGTAGTGATGCGCCGCCTGACCGGTTTGCAGGAAGAAATTTCTTTCTGGGAAGGTCTTCAGAACCGGGTCAAAGATAACCTGGAACTGGTTGAACTGACTGAGGACGATGCCGACCCAACCACTCAGGCCGACCTGGAAAAAGAACTGGTCGCAGTCCGGTCCGAACTGGCCGCCCGCGAACTGGACTTGATGTTTAGCGGACCTTATGATGACCGCCCGGCCTTGCTCACGGTCAACGCCCGCGAAGGCGGCACTGACAGCCAGGATTGGGCCGAAATGCTCTTGCGCGTGTACTTGCGCTGGGCTGAGGACCACAAATTCAAGGTTCAGGTGTTGGATCACGAACCGGGCGGGGAAGCCGGTATCAAGAGCGCCACCATCGAAATTACCGGACGCAAAGCTTACGGGCTGGTCAAGAGCGAGGCTGGACAGCACCGCCTGGTGCGCCAATCGCCTTTCGATTCCAGCCACCGCCGCCATACTTCTTTCGCCCTGGTGGAAGTTCTGCCCGAAGTAGATGATGCAATAGAAATCGAAGTTCGTGACGAGGACTTACGGATAGATACTTATCGGGCCACCGGAGCGGGCGGACAGCATATCAATAAGACCGATAGCGCGGTGCGGCTGACCCATCTACCGAGCGGGATTGTTGTTACCTGCCAGAACGAACGCAGTCAGATTCAAAACCGGGAAACGGCGATGAAAATTCTCAAGGCCCGGCTTCTGGAACGTGAAATCCTGCGGCGCGAGGAAGAACAGGCCCGCCTGAAGGGCGAACACAAGTCCACAGGCTGGGGTAGCCAGATTCGGAGCTACGTGCTGCATCCTTATAATATGGTCAAGGATCACCGCACCGGCCACGAAACAAGCGATACGGCGGCTGTTCTCAATGGCGAAATTGACGAATTTATCCAGTCTTTCTTGCGCTGGCAAATCGGCCAGGGTGAAGGAGCCGAACCGGGCGATTTGCCGGATGAAATCTAATTATAGTTACCGGAGGTAAAGAGATGGCTGACGAAGAAAACAAGCCAGAGGTGGAAACCGAACCTACCAGTAAAGGTTTTTGGTCTATAAAAAGCACCGGCAGTATTCTTTCGATAGGCAGTAGCAATAGCATTCTTTCGATAGGTAGTAGCAATAGCATTCTTTCGGTTGGGAGTGGGCGGAGCATTTTATCATTTGCTTCCTTTGGCAGCGTTTGTAGTGCCTTTGCTTCGCTCAGTATTGGCAGTATGTTTAGCTCGATATGCGTTTTCAGCCAGTTTAGTACCGTCAGTATCAATAGCCGATTCAGCGCAGTCTGTATTAACAGTGCTTTTAGTTTTGCCAGCGCAAATAGCTTCGGGCGCTTTCTGAACGAAGGTAAGTTCACTAGAGTACCGGGTCTGACTAAAAAGACTCTTTTTGAGCCAAAAAATCCGGTCGGGTTAGTCCTGGAAAAGTTGCAAAAGTAAAAACTCGCGCCAGATTTATTATTTGGAGAAGCAATGTCTAAACTGGTGAAACTAGCGAAGTCTATCGAGCGGTTTGTGTCGGATGGCGCGTTGGTGGCGATGGGTACGGCCCTGGAAGCGGCCATACCTTTCGCCGCTGGTCACGAACTTATCCGCCAGCAGCGGCGCAACCTGACCCTTATTGGTCCGATTTCAGATATTCTTTTCGACCAGCTTATCGGGGCCGGATGTGTTTCGCGGATAATGGCGGCCTGGGTCGGGAATGTGTCGGCTGGCCTGGGCCATAACTAC
>JAYSYV010000881.1:0-1330 GCA_043727245.1 Chloroflexota bacterium
AACTTGCGTTTGGGCTGTCCGTTGGCATCTAACTCTCCGGCAATTACTTCGGTTGCTTCGTCTTCCTCGTCTGGGTCGGGGATAGGGCGTAGGAAAGGGGGGGCCGCCTCAATCTCCTCCGGGGTCGGGTCGCCGCCAATATCCCCGGTGGGGCCGGTTTCCCCGTCTTCTTCCAGGGCATCCTGCAACACGCCAAACCCGATGTTATAGATTTGTTCCACCACGCCGCGCCGCACCAGGGCTTTGGCTTCCTTGAGTTTGGCTATCAGGGGGTGGCCGGGGTCGTGTTCGACCAGCATATCGAAGACCTGGCGCATCAGGTCCAGCGTTTTATTGAAAGTGATAATAATATCGCCTTCGGCCAGTTGCATTTTATCCATTATATTGGTAAGACTGGCCCCGCGACACCAGGCTCTGGTTGCCCCATAGAAATAAATGTTATAGCCGTTAGTTATCATCAGGTCGTTCTGGCGTTCCGCCGAGAAAATCTCCCGCTCCAACTCGTCCAGGTTTTTGCGTAAATCTACCAGATGCCTGGGCAACACAAAGCGGTTCATAAATTCAAAATCTCGGTCGTAGGAGAACCATGTAAAGACTTCCGCCACATCCTGAGCTTGCAATTCGTTCAACCAGCCCCGTTTCACCATCTCAACGATAATCAGGCTGTTGGTATCGAATACATCGCGCAGCCAGGGGCTTTTTTCGGTCAGGTTTCCGCTCCGGTCCAGATAGCCGAACTTGCGTAAGACCGTCACGATACCGTTAAGAGTCTGCTGCAAACGGCTTTCTTCGTACTGCTTGCGTTCCTCGTGGCGTTCCTGGGCCTCGGATAGGTTCACCAACAATTTAGCCGCCTCGCGCTGGAGGCTGCGGTGCTTCTTGCGGACATCACAGTGCTGGCAGGGATGGACCCGTTCGCGCTCTTTCAATTGTTTGACGGCTTGCCGCGATTCTTCAATCCTGGCAATGGCTCTTTCCAGGGCCGGGCCGAATTTCTCCTCGTTTTCGACACGGGCGGTCCGTTGCCAGGTAGATAAATCAGGCAGGATAAACCCGCTTAGTTGGCCGGTCAGGCTGCCGATTTCGGCGGCGTTTAGCAATTCGCCAATTTTCAGACCGGGCCGGATGATGTTGGTCAAACCGGCGGGCAGGTTTACGGCGTATCTTTCGGGAGGCAGATAGTCAATATACTTGTACTCGTCCAGCCGGACCACTTCATCGCCAAACAGGAACAGCCCCACCCCACCATCGCCGGAGCGGCCCAGGTAGATGCCCCAGCCGTGGTCTTCGCTGTGAATCAGCAGACCGGGCGAAATGGTCTTAAAGACCG
>JAYSYV010000882.1:0-4372 GCA_043727245.1 Chloroflexota bacterium
AAATATCATTTCTTCTTCTCTAATTGCTAACTAATAGAGGATCGTTCTAAGCCAAAAATACGTCTTTTAGAGTGAATTTTTAGGAATTGTTGACAGGTCTGATAGTTTATGTTAAATTGTTAACACCGTAAACTATTATTACATCGTTTACAAAATTATATAAGCTTCTAAATCTGTTTTGGATGGAGATGATATGCAGAGTCGGCGGGAGCGTCAGCGTGAGGCGACTTTTCAAGAGATAAAGGAATTAGCTCGCCGGCAGATGTACGAAGGCGGCGGCATTGGGGCGGTCACTTTACGAGGTATTGCGACCACCATGGGGATTACTGCTCCGGCTATCTACCGCTATTTTTCCAGCCGGGACGATCTGGTTACAGCCCTGATTGTGGATGCCTACGGTTCGCTGGGCGATGCTATAGAAGCGGCCACCCAGTCTACCCCTGACCTGGGAAACCGCTTCTACCTGGCCGCGCTGGCTTACCGGGACTGGGCTTTAGCCAATTCGGGCGATTTTGACCTCATATTTGGTCAGCCGCTTCCCGGCTACAAAGCCCCGGCAGAATTGACCATACCTCTGGTGCAGCGGGCTTTTGCGCCCTTTTTAATGACCCTACAGCAGGCCAGCAATGCCGGTCAGCTAAAGTTGCCACCAGCTTACCACGCGCCACCGGAAGGGCTAAAGGTCAATTTAAGCGAGTGGCTGCGAAATTCAGGGACAGCCATGAGCCTGCCCGTGCTGTATTTTGGGTTGGCTAAATGGGGCCAGATACACGGAATTATCGCGCTTGAGTTGAACGGTCAATACGGACCTTTGACCGGTCCTGGTACAGTTGACCTTTATAAAGCCGAAATTCGAGAATCCCTCGAAGCGGTTGGATTGCCGGTAACTCTCCAATAACCTTTGATTCTCTAAAAATTCTTTCCCGGTATTTGCTGGCTAATCCAGAGTTTTGCTTCGGGCTGCCAGAATCCAGGAAAGTATATAAGTAAGGAGTTGTCCTAAAAATGCAGAATGAAACTGAACTTCACGTTATTTTTGGAACCGGACCGCTGGGTAAAGCGGTAATGCGCGAACTGGTCAAACAGGGCCGGGCAGTGCGGATGGTAAACCGAACTGGTAAGGCGGCGGTTCCCCCTGGAGTGGAAGTAGTGGCGGGAGATGCGCTCAACCCGGTTAGCACCAGGGAACTTTGCACAGGGGCCAGTGTAGTTTACCAATGCGCTCAACCGGCCTATACTGAATGGCCCGCTAAATTCCCGGCTTACCAGGCCGCGATTATCGAAGGGACTGCTGCCAGTGGAGCAAAACTGGTAGTCGCCGAAAATTTGTATATGTATGGCCGGGTGAGTGGTCCCATTACCGAAACGCTGCCTTACCTGGCTACTACCCGTAAAGGCCAGGTCCGGGCCAGAATGGCCGAAGATTTGATGGCCGCGCACCGGGCCGGGAAAGTCCGGGCAGTTTCGGGCCGGGCCTCCGACTTTTACGGCCCGGAGGCATCGCAACAGGGCGTTTTTGGTGATAGAGTTATTTACCCGCTGCTGGCCGGTAAGAAGGTGTCCCTCCTCGGCAATCCTGATTTACCCCATACCTACAGCTATATTGACGATTTTGGCCGGGGGTTGGTGCTGCTGGGCAGTAACGACAAGGCTCTAGGCCAGGCATGGCATATTCCCAATGCGTCCACCCTGACTTCTCGCGAAATGTTGACTATTTTCTTTGACGAGGCCGGTTTTCCACCCAAAATCGGCGCAGTGCCTGATTTAGCACTCAAGTTGGTGGGCCTGTTTAACCCGGTAGTACGTGAAGTGGGCGAGATGTTGTATGAGTTTAACGAACCCTTTGTTGTCGATCACAGCAAGTTTGAACGGGTTTTTGGCAATATTGCGACCCCACACCACCAGGCGGTCATAGAAACGCTTCAATGGTTCAAGGCTTCAACCGGTCAAACCAAACATTAATCAAGCAGCAAAATTAAATTAGCGCCGGGACTTTCCGCCGCTAATTTATTTCAGAGCTTATTTGGTTCCCTTCATAAGGCTATCCCACCGGTACTCAACCTTTTGCGGTAGGGTCTTGCCGGTGGCGTAGCCGACGACCAGGGCGGACATTTTATCCAGTACCCAGTTGAAATGGTCCTGGCCCAGGCTGTTAATGTCAAAGTCGGGGGCCGGGTTGAGGAAGTCAATCGCGTAGGGAACACCGTCCTCGATAGCAAATTCCAGGGTGTTCATATCATAGCTCAGGGCTTCACAAAGCTTTATACAATCCTCTTCGATGCGCTTTGCCAGGGCCGGGGTAAGATAATTCGAGTCGTTGTGATAGCGTCTTTCGTTGGGATCATAGTGCATTATCAAAACATCTTTGCGACCCAGGCAGAAGCAGCGCACGTACTGCTCGAAATTTATGCCCTGTTGCAACACCATGATAAGCTCGCCGGTTTCGTCATAGGCTGCCAGCAGTTCTTGCAGGTTATCAACCTTGTAAACGTTCTTCCAACCGCCCCCGATGGCCGGTTTTAGAAAAGCCGGTGTGCCTGTATAGGCCAGTAAATCTTCCCAGTCTATGGGATACTGCAAATTACGCAGCGATTCCGGTACGATACCCGTTACATAAGATTTATTGGGAAGTACGGCTGTCCTGGGATGGGCCACCCCAATCCGGTTGGCGATGGTTGACTCGATGTACTTATCATCGGCGGTCCACCAGAAAGGGTTATTGATTACAATAGTACCCTGGACTACGGCGTTCTTTAAATAACTGCGGTAGTAGGGAACTTCGTGTGAGATGCGGTCAATAATGACCTTGTATTCGCAGGGTTCGTCCATTTTGGAACCACCCAGCTTTACAAATTCAGCGACCACCCCGGCGTTCAGGCTATTAACTTTTTCGATGAAGGCGGGCGGCCAGGACCATTCGCGGCCTACCATTATGCCTACCTTCAAAGGTTCGTTCTGGCTTGATGGGCCTTTTTCCTTGTTCTCCTGAGTCATTCTACACACTTCTCCTTAATTCAAACTCTAAATAAAATGACGTATCTGCTTGAACCAATAGGGCCAATCATGGCCAGAGTCCTGCCAGGCTTCGTAGGTGTGGTTAATGCCCTTCGAGGCCAATACATCGTGTAACTGGCGGGTTTCATTCTGGCAAACCCCCAAATCCCAGGTTCCGGTTAGCAAATCAATTTGTTGCTGGCGCACCCGGTATAGAAAGTCACCTTCTTGCGCCCCACCAATGTAATCCAGGGGTGAATTATAGTATAAGTCGGTGTTGTAGTAGCCGCCGAAATAATGTTTTAAGTCATAGCGGCCACTCATGGCTACAATTTTATGCACTCTTTCAGGGTGGCGCAAACCGAAGTTTACCGCGTGGTAAGCCCCAAAACTACAGCCGGTTAGAATCAGGTAGCCGTTGGAATTGCGATTGGCGATAAAAGGAATGACTTCGTTATAGAGATAGCTGTCGTAGGCAAGCGCCCGGCCCATCCGCCATTCCAGCGAGGCGTGCCAGTTGTACCAGCTTTCCGCATCCACACTATCCACACAATATAGCTGGATAAGCCCGGCCTCAATTTTATCAGCCAGGGCGTTTATCATGCCCATGTCTTCATTTTCATAGAAGCGGCCCATTGAGGTGGGAAAGACTAGCACCGGCGAACCGGCGTGTCCAAAGACCAATTGTTCCATATCGCGCCCAAGTGAAGTACTGTACCACTTGTGATATTCTCGTTGCAATCTCATAGCTCCTTACTCACAGCAATTAGCCGGGAGACCGGGTTAAATTTTCGATGTGCTAACATTTTGATTGTTGAGAAACTACCAGGTAAGACAAGCTGCGTATGCACGTTGAGTTAAAGTAAACTCATTTCTATCAAAATCCGGCAAGTTATATCACTGCATAACCTTTTTGTCAATTTTACTCAATCCAACCCAGGCCAATTTAGCTCCTGGCCGTTATTTCAGCCATGTTAATACGACTTGTAACCGTTCGTTGCTATAAATTCTTTCAAGGCTGCCTTATCAGGCTTATATGGTTGCTGTATCACCGCCATGAGCTATTTTGGAGTTGTAGCACCGGGCGGAACGGTTGTGGGGGCCGGGGTAGCGGTAGGCGCAGGTGAAGGGGTCGGCGGGGCCGGGGCAATACTACCGGCCCGTTCCCGGCAATAGCGCGCTTGTTCCGGCTGATTGTCCTTTTCGTAGAGCGCCGCCAGGGCCAGCCAGCGTTCCGGCCCGTTGGGGTCAAGTTCAAGGCTGCGGCTGTAAGCGCTGATAGCATCCTTTACGGTTCCTTGCAAGGCCAGGGCTTCGCCCAGATGGGAATAGCCTCCGGCCCAGTTCGGGTTTTGGGCGGTTACTACTCTAAAAGCCT